>NZ_CAWQOY010000108.1:0-58105 GCF_963896525.1 Nodularia sp. LEGE 04288 | reverse complement strand
GAGAAGAGGAACGGTTGTTAAGTAACCGGAAGTTTAAAGTAATTTCTAACTCCCCCTTGCTCCCTGCTCCCCTGCCTTTTCACTCCCCCTTACTCCCTGCTCCCCTGCCTCTTCTAAGGAATACTACTGAGCAATTAAAGTTGCGGTTGATTCACCTGCCAACTAGTGGATTGCTCGTAAGCATAAGCTACCTGAAATAGTTGGTCTTCTCGCAGCACCTGGCCGATTAGCTGTAGTCCAATGGGTAATCCCTGTTGATCAAAGCCACAAGGTACACTTAAGCCCGGTAAACCTGCCAGATTTACGGGAATAGTCATCAAGTCATTCAAGTACATACTCAGGGGATCACTGAGTTTTTCTCCTGTCTTAAATGCTGTGGTGGGAGCGGTAGGAGAAACTAAGACATCAACTTTCTTAAAGGCATTTTCAAAGTCTTGTTTAATCAGAGTGCGGATTTTTTGTGCTTTCAAATAGTATGCGTCATAATAACCAGCCGAAAGGGCGTAAGTGCCAATCATAATCCGGCGTTTAACTTCTGTCCCAAAACCAGTGGAACGGGTACGAGTATACATAGATAACAAATTATCGGCATCATCAGCACGGAAGCCGTATTTTACCCCATCGTAACGAGCCAGATTGGCTGATGCTTCTGATGGCGCAATGATGTAGTAGCTAGGTACGCCATAGCGGAAATTGGGACAGGAGATGACATGAACTTCGGCTCCCAAACTTTGTAATTGTTCTATGGCTTTAGTCACAGCTTGTTCGACTACAGAGTCCAATCCATTGCCAAAAGTTTCTTTAATCACCCCAATTCGCAGCTTTCCTCTGGCTCTCAGGTCTGGTTTTAAGCTGGCGACGTAGTTGGGGATTTCTACTTTCAGGCTGGTAGAGTCTTTGGGATCGTAACCTGCGATCGCATTCAATACTATAGCTGCATCTTCTACTGTGCGTCCAAATGGTCCAACTTGATCCAAAGATGAAGCATAAGCGATTAAACCATAGCGAGACACCAGCCCGTAAGTTGGTTTCATCCCCACCACACCACAAAAAGCCGCAGGTTGTCGAATAGAACCGCCAGTATCAGTACCCAGGGACACAACACATTCTTTCGCCGCCACCGCCGCCGCCGAACCTCCAGAAGAACCACCGGGAACCCGTGATAAATCCCAAGGATTATTCGTAATTTGGTAGGCAGAATTTTCTGTGGAACTACCCATACCAAATTCATCTAGATTGGTTTTGCCGATGATCACAGCCCCGGCATCAATCAATTTTTGTGTCACAGTTGATTCATAAGGCGGCACAAAATTTTCTAAAATTCGAGAAGCGCAAGTAGTCGGAATCCCCTGAGTACACAAATTATCTTTAATACCAATGGGAATCCCCGCCAGCATTCCAATTTCTTCACCAGCAGCGATTTTGGCATCCACAGCACGAGCCTGGTCTAATGCCTTCTCTGTCGTTACGTGTAAGAAACTGTGTAATTTCGGTTCTAAGGCTTGAATACGGTCTAAAGCTTCTTGGGTAATCTCAACAGCAGAACATTCTTTTGTAATTAGTTGTTTGTGCAACTCGCGGATGGATGCCATGATTGCTCTCTTTATAACTCAAGTCATTGATTTTAGTATATTTTCCAGGGTAATGGGTATTACCGCTACGCGGAAGTCAAAAGTCAAAAGTCTTGGCGGTTGCTATAAGATCCTGAAAAATTTTTCTAGTTTTCCGGAATTGTCTTTGCTGTGGTGGTATTACTTATCAGTACGGCGATTTATACAGAACTTCTATAACCCTTCGGGGAACTTATCCCCACCTCGTTCATCAGAAGCCCGGTCATTATGACCGGGTTTTTGGTTTTTGTGTGCGATACCTGCGACGGGCGCTTGCGCCATCGCTTTCTCTAGGCAGAAGCATTACACTCAAGGGATTGGCTAGATTAGCATTAACTATCTTAAAATCAGTTTATGACTAATGTAACAGCCTCAGTTGAAGACTTAGTGCTAATTGCTGGTGCTACTGGTGGCGTAGGTCAACTTGTCACGGCCAACTTGCTAGAAAAGGGGATGAGAGTACGTATCCTCACCCGCAACGTCGCCAAAGCTGCAAAAATGTTTAATGAAAAAGTAGAAATTGCTGTGGGTGACATCCGCGATATCAGCACACTTGCCCCAGCCATGCAGGATATCAACTACATTATCTGTTGTACTGGGACTACGGCCTTTCCTTCTGAAAGATGGGAATTTGAACCCAAACCCAACTTATTAGAATGGGGAAAAATTTTAATTGATTCAGAATATCGCGATCGCACAGCCAAGAATAACCCCCCAAAAGTAGATGCGGAAGGTGTCAGCAACTTAGTATCAGTCGCACCTCCCCATCTCAAACGCTTCGTTTTCGTCTCTTCTGTGGGAGTTCACCGTAAAGACCAACCACCATTTAATATTCTCAACGCCTTTGGTGTCCTTGATGCCAAAGAAAAAGGTGAACAAGCCATCATCAATTCCGGAATACCCTATACGATTATCCGTCCAGGACGCTTAATTGATGGCCCTTACACATCCTACGACCTCAACACCTTACTCAAGGCCAAGACAGGCGGAAAGCAGGGTGTAATAGTAGAGACAGGCGACCAACTTGCAGGAGATGCTAGCCGCATTGACGTAGCTGCTGCGTGTGTAGAATCTATTTTTCACCCATCAACTGCAAATCAAGCCTTTAATTTAGTCAACAAAGGCACAAGACCACCTGTAATTCACTGGGAAACCCTTTTCTCCCAACTAAATAAGACTTCTAGCTCTGATTCCGTAGCATACTAATATCTCAAACCTAAAATCACAGCATTTCCCACTTGGATAATGTGCTTGACATTGAATTGACATACTCACCGCCCTTAAAGTGCGGTGATTCTTGACGACTCACTGCAACTTGCTACCGGAGTAGTCTGATAGTCGCTCCTCGTCCGTTTAAGGTCGTGCCGATGCCCCATGCCGACGATTTCTATATTCTTGGAAGCATTTTCATCTCTGTCGTGTTCAGTGTTGCAGTTCAAGCACAACACTGAGCGAACAGATAAATCAATCTTGCCCCATGGGTGAGGTTGCAAAAACGGAAATATTCAATCAAAGTTGCTTTTGGAGAAATATGGACGCAGATAAAAAAGCAGTTATATCACCAGTCAATTTACAATCGCCAGCAGACGCGGAACTGGAACGCCATCTGCGGGAACTCAAGTTTAGACAGGAACTCAGAAAAGATTGGATTTTATTTATTGTCCGGGATGTTGTTATTTTTTCTGTGGCGATCGCCTTCGTGTTTACAATGTGCGGCTATTCATTTTTCATTCTCATTTACCGCTAATTTAGAAATTATAGCCGATTCCCAGAAACAAACCGACATCAGTCTGCTCCAAAAATGCAGCATTCACAGTCCCTGTGGCGGTAAAGCGATCGCCTAAAGGCAAATCCACACCACCAGTTAACAAGAAACCAAGATCAGAATCACCCCCAGCTTCAATAGCTACACCAGCACCTAAGAAAGGAGATATGGATAACTGTTGTCCAATCAAGGGATCTGCTGAACGTGGAGAAAAATCTAAAGTTACCGGCACCAAAACTAGTGTATCACCCCCAAATATCACCGATGGGCGCACCGAGATCGTATTTGTCAGCCCAATTTTGCTGATCACTGCATAGTTACTTTCGCTGAGAGTAGCATTGCCACTGATGCCAATGTTACCAGCAACTCCCACATAACTAGAACCACCACGAGTAGTTGCACCAGGGTCTATATCAGGAGTAGTTTCGGCTGGTGGCTGCTGAGTTACTCCCAGGTTAGGTGGGATGAGGACTTCATTAATTACATGGATGACACCATTGCTGGCTTCCACATTGGGCTGAATCACATTCGCATTGTTGACCGCAATTTGATTGGTGGCTCTATCCACCTTAATATTGATCGGTACATCCTCAAAAGTTCTCAATTCTCCGTCTGAAAGTTGATTAGCAGTTACCTCCCCAGGAACCACATGATATCTCAAAATATTAATCAATAATTCCCGGTTTTCCGGTTGCTGTAACTCCTCTAGAGTCCCCGCAGGTAAAGCTGCAAAAGCCTCATCCGTGGGAGCAAAAACTGTATAAGGGCCTGGTTGTTGCAGAATATCGGCTAAACCTGCTGTCTGCAATAAAGAAGTCAAGCTGCTAAAAAGTTGACTCGATGCTGCAATAGAAACAATATCTTGAGCAGTTTGAGACTGTTTCGCCGCCCCAACTATATAGTTAGTCGCTCCAACATTGGGAGTCAGGGCTTGCATTTGTCCCTGTCTCACTAAAGCTTGATACAAAATCGCCGATGCTTCCGCACGAGTTAAAGGATCTAGCGGGTTGAGTTGGTTGACATTGGGATAATTGACAACCAGATTGGCTTCTGTGGCTGCTGCGATATTATTCAATGCGTAGTTGGGGATTGCTGAAGCATCTGTGTAGTAAGTACTCACTACACCTAATGGATTGTCGCTTGTTTGCAAACCCAAACCAGTTGTTAAAGCAACTATGGCCTCAACTTTGCGTATTTGCTGATTTGGCAGAAATAAGTTTCCCGGATAACCTGACATAAATCCAGTTTGGTAGGCTTCCTGAATTGCTGAATTTGCCCAGAAGCCAGGACTAATATCTGTAAAACCCTCTGGAGTTATTTGCCGCACAGGGTCTTGATTAAAAGCTTTTTGAATCATCGCTGCAAATTCTGCCCGACTCACAGGTTGATTTGGTCGAAAAGTGCCATCAGGAAACCCAGAGATGATATTTCTTTGAGCTAAAGCCTGAATAAATGGACTTGCCCAATAATCTGAACTAATGTCAGACAAGTTAGCCGCTGAACCAGGCGAGGGAGTACTCGGAACGCTCATTTGAGCCGAAACTATCATGGGATTGATTGTGGCAAATGTTATACTCAACGCCAACAAAGTTGTACTTACTGATGAGTAACGCCAGAAATTAATCATGAAAATATCCTCCTAAAAAATTTCCAAATTATTGTATATAAGTCTGAGTAGACAAGGGTAGACACACGAGTTTTTGGTTGATCTCAATATTCCCAGTAGGAAGGCAGGATTTAAATTATTGAGAGTTAGAACTTTTGAAGACATGATCATTTGCTCATAAAACACCCCGATAAATTTGTCATTTCTTTGATAGTGGCAAATTAGCATAATCTGAGGCATTTAATCGCCATTTTGCCAAAATAACTGAATAAGGCTAATACCACTAAACTGATCCAGTATGGTATCCAAATAGTATTAAAAAGAAATGATTTTCCCTCAAGATACCGTAAATAATCTCAGATTTAACTCAATTACACAACTAGCTTAAGGTCAAACTGTTATTTTATTTATCTTCCTCTGGATAGTTGACTACAATTAAAAAATATTATTATCCAAAAATTACCAGCAAATTCAGATAGTGTTTTTATTTAGTTCAATTATCTTAGCTCCAGTAGGACTTATTTTTGAGGTTTTAATAGCCGGTAGAATTCGGGTATTTGAGCTTCTCGGTAAATACTATATTCTGTCAATACTATATATAGCAATTATATTTAATTGCTCACAATTACCAAATATCCCCAAACCAGTTTATTGAAGAAACCTGGATATTAATTCTTACGAATGATTGAGAATTGCTATGGACTGATTTAACCGACTTAATTTTGTGATGTCATTCACTACACAATTTTCTGGGTTCTCTAGTGGCAAAATATTTTGATACAATACACAATTTCCGGTAAGCTAATGACGAGGCTCAGTTTATACTTACTGAACTCTGAGGACAAGCACCAAATTCGTGCCAATTTGTATCACATCCTAATGTAGCGACAAAAATTCAGTCTTAAGGGCGGTAATGCAAACCAAAAAAAAATTAGACCAATTATGGATTGTACGCTGTTTTGCCGCATTGCTACTCTTTGGTCAAGTACTGCTGCATTTACTCCAAGGAAAAACTTACTACCGGAAAATTTTGCAACACATGGTAACCGCCGGGCCGGCTTCGGTGTCCCCGGTTATCCTGGTCAGTGGGTTTTCGGGGATGATTTTTACTATTCAAACTGCTAGAGAATTAACCAGATTTGGGGCATTAGATGCGGTAGGGGGTGCTTTTGCTGTGGCTTTTTGCAGAGAATTAGCGCCACTTTTGACCGCTAGTATTATTGCCGGACAAGTCGGTTCGGCTTTTGCCGCAGAAATAGGTGCTATGCGAGTTACAGAGCAAATTGATGCACTTTATATGCTGAGAACAAATCCGATTGATTACTTAGTGCTTCCTAGAGTCATTGCTTGCATTTTAATGATGCCAATTATGATGATTTTTGCTTTAGTTATGGGCATCACTGGCGGTGTTTTTGCTGCATCACAATTTTACAATATTGATCCTGAAGCTTTTTTGGAGTCTGTGAGAACTTTTTTAGAACTATCAGATTTACTTATGGTTTTAGTAAAGGGAGTGGTTTTTGGAGCTATAGTTGGGATCAATGGCTGTAGTTGGGGACTAACTACCAAAGGAGGCGCGAAAGAAGTTGGAGAATCAGCAACAACAGCAGTTGTTAGTACTTGGGTATTAATTTTTATGATGGACTTTTTTCTTTCTGTGTTGATGTTCGATAAACCGATACTTTAAGGAGAGTGTCAAATTAGAGGTGACTGTGCTAAAACATAAAAATGCTATAATCGGCTTTTTATCAGCTATATCTCATCATTTACAAACAAGGTTTATTCTGAGAATATAACTAATTATCACATAAAAAAAGTATCAAATTGTACTTCAAATATTTTTCTGTAGCAATTAGTTCAATTAAAAATAATGGCGAAAATGACAATTTAACGAGCCATGAATAAATTTGATTGCTATATTGTACTAAATAAGTAATTTGGTGAGGATGGGGAAAGCTGTGCGTAATGATTTACATGGCTTAGATATTAGTCAGAAAGAATTGCGGAAGTTGACTAATTTACCTGTTAAAGATGAATTAATTATTATTAGCAATCCTTTAAAAAGAATTGGCAAAAGGATGATAGCTAAAGTTAAGGGTTCTGAGGGAGCTACTGTAGTTTTTATTAGTTGTTCTATATTTGTTTTTAGTTATTTGCTGTTTGACATCGTTATTAGAGTGTTTGCTACATGGATGACAATTCCATCTTGGTTGTTGTTAATAATATTATCTTTCTGGGGTGGAGGTGTCACCCAAATTGTTTTGTATTTATTATGGTGGAAAAAGCGGAAAATAGTTGAAGATCACATGACAAATTCTTTAGACATCCTTTTAAATGATGTTGATAGATATAATGCGGTGATCAAAGCCATAGATATCAATGATCAAATTGAAGCTGCTGGTAACCCAGGAGTAGTTCTTCAGGAAAGAGAAAGAGTGATCGAAGCCCTGAGACTCACCAGAAATGATTTAATTCGGGCTTTGAAGACAGAAACAATTTTAAGAGAAAACAAGAGTTTTATTATTAGGAATACAGAGCTATTTGCCAATAATTTAGCTACTTTAACGGCAATGCAAGTTACAGAAGAAGCTAGCGAGCATGGTAGGTTGCTCAATGAAGCTTTGCAAATTGCCTTAGATGTGCAAATTGAAATGAAAAGGCTGCAAACCCTCAGTTAAAACTCATAAATCGTTGCAGATCATGGCTTTTTTCGTCAAGCCCCCCAGGACTGCAATCAACGGTCTAACATAAAGAGGTGTGAATTTAGCGATCGCCTATAGGTATGGACTGGAAAGAAATTAGAGGTAACTGGGTACTGATTCCCCAAAAACCCATCGGGATCATCCATTTTCTGGGAGGTGCTTTTGTGGCTACTGCTCCCCATCTGACTTATCGCTGGTTACTAGAACAACTGGCGGAGCAAGGCTATGTTATTATTGCTACACCCTTTGTAAATACATTGGATCATATTGCGATCGCTAACACTGCATTGCTGAACTTTGAACGCACCAGAGAAAGATTACAAGAGTCTGGGGCATTACGCCAGCTTTATCTGCCTACTTATGGACTAGGGCATAGCATGGGTTGTAAACTTCACTTACTGATTGGGAGTCTGCTAGACGTAGAACGTGCCGGGAATATTTTAATTTCCTTCAACAACTACGCCGCCAAAGAGGCTATCCCCTTAGTAGAACAGATAAATTCTACTTTCCGAGTTGAGTTTACTCCCTCGCCACTAGAAACGAACCAGATGATCCAGGAAAGCTACAATATTCGGCGGAATTTATTAATAAAATTTACCAATGATACCATTGACCAATCCACACCTTTAACCAAAATCTTACAGGCCCGCTTTGCGGAAATGGTCACAGCACAAACCTTACCAGGTAGTCACACTACACCTTTAGGTCAAGATATCAAATGGCAACCAGGAGCATCATTTACTCCCTTAGACGCTTTAGGGCAATGGTTTAGACAAGAAGTTTACCGAGATTTGAACCAGCTCAAACGCGCCATTCTCTTATGGATAAATCCGTTGTCACCTCCATAATATTTGATGATCATTTCTGCATCTGCTAGGTAAGAATTTATCTGTGTTTATCTGTGGTTAATTAATTCTTGGGATTTGGACAAACGCCATGCATCGCGTCTCTACCAGGCGAAAACTGCTATAGGATGATCAATTCAGAATCCTCAGCCGGAAAATTGAGCATATTTTTATTTTTTATTAATTTTAAAATTAGCATTTTCTATGTTTCAAATCCTGGTAATTGATGATGATATTTCTATCCAAACACTCCTGAAAAGGATGTTAGAAAAACAGGGCTATAAGGTAGTTGCTGCTAGTAATGGAGAAGAAGGAATTGCCTTGGCGATCGCTTACCATCCCGCCCTGGTTATTTGTGATTGGATTATGCCGGGATTGAATGGATTAGAAGTCTGTAAGCGCATGAAAACAGACCCGAATTTATCCACTACTTTCTTTATTTTTTTAACATCTTTGGATTCCATCGCTGATCGTGTCAAGGGGCTAGATGCTGGGGCTGATGATTTTATCGCTAAACCTATTGAGCAAAATGAACTGAAAGCCAGAGTCAGAGCCGGATTGCGCTTGCATCAGTTAAGTCAGGATTTACACACCCAAAAGCTGCTCTTAGAAACAGAACTAGCCGAAGCCGCAGAATATGTGCGATCGCTTTTACCTTTACCAGCCACCGAACCCTTCAGGATCAATTCTCGATTCATTCCTTCCCGACAACTCGGCGGCGATTGTTTCGATTACTACTGGCTAGATTCTGACTGTCTAGCTATATACCTGCTAGATGCAGCCGGACATGGACTCAAAGCTGCCCTTCCTTCAATTTCCGTACTAAATCTGTTACGTTCCCGTGCCTTAAAAGGGTTGAATTACTATCAACCGAGTGCTGTACTCAAGGCTTTAAATCAAACCTTCCAAATGAATTACCAAAATGACAAGTATTTTACTATTTGGTATGGAGTTTATAACCGAGTTAATCGGGAATTAATCTATGCAAGCGCAGGTCATCCACCAGCAATATTAGTATCAGGCACATCTCCTAAAAACTCTGCTATTCAACTACTGAGAACACCTGGAATGCCAGTTGGGATGTTTCCCGAAGCCCAATATGTTGATGCGTGTTGCCATATTGATAAATTTAGTAGTCTATATATTTTTAGTGATGGTGCTTACGAAATTACAAAATTGGATGGCACACTTTGGAGTTTGGATGCTTTCATTCAAATACTTGTGAGCTTACAACACACCATTGATCGCCAACTCGATCAGGTATTGAATTATCTGATTGCTTTGAACTCCAAAGAGGCTTTTGATGATGATTTATCAATCCTACAAATTAATTTCGATTAATTATTTTTGAGAAAGTACAGCCTGATTAAACTCATCTTGATTTAAAAATATCTCAAATACCTTATCCATACCCGTTATATCAAATAATATTCTGACTTGTTCATTAATAGAACAAAGAACTAGCCTGGTACCTGCTTCCCGTAAAGTTTTGAAAGCTAATACCAAAGACCCCAAGGCAGAACTATCCATAAATGACACATCTTGACAATCAACTAAAACTATTTTTGCCCCACTTTCTAGTAGTTGAGTAATATGTTGTTCCCGTTCTTGTGAGCTTGTAGTATTGACAATTCCACTTAGTTTTACGACTTTGACTTGTTGATTCATAATACTTATGCCCGGATTGTTTTAAAAAATGTCATGATTTTGTTAGTATTATATACCAACAGGCCTGATTTGGAAAAAGCTAGCCAAATCAAACAGAAATTATTTAATGACTAGTGGTACATCATAAATGCTTGTTTATCAATAAAAAAGTATCAAGGATTTCATTTAAAAAAATTATAAATATTACCTACTTTTAAAAATTCATACAGGAAACTGAGAGGATATTTTCTAGTTTGTCTGATTAGTCCAGAATGTCCGGGTAATTTACTTCATGAACAAAACCCTCAATTAATTTTGAAATTTTCTGTTCTTAGCGCTCTTCTCCTTTCCTCCGGGACGCTTCTAGCTTGGTAGCAGGGGAAACGCATTCGCATTCGCGAACCCTCGATTTTTACAACTGAGATAGGATGGCTATATCTCTTCTGGTAGAAGGAAAACTCGATGGTAATTAATAAATTATTAATAAAGCTTTTGATAATTTAAACTATGAACATCATTGCTTGGATCATTCTGGGTTTGATTGCTGGAGCTATTGCTAAAGCTATTTATCCTGGTCGTCAGGGTGGCGGAATCATTACAACTATGGTTTTGGGTATTGTTGGTGCTGTAATCGGGGGAACTATTGTTACTCTCTTAGAAACCGGAACATTACAATTCACTGCGGCAACTCTCAGTATTCCTGGTATAATTGTCGCCATCCTTGGTGCAATAGTTGCCATCTTTTTATGGGGTTTGCTAACTGGTAGTACCAGCCATTAGTAGGATAGAAAGAATGCTGATGGTGAAAGCCCATTTATTAGGAGTAAACATGAAATACTCCACTTTCTTAACAAGAGTGGAGTCATAAACCAATAATAGATAATTTTATAGATCAACCCAAAATTCTGGGCTAGAAATGTAATAAACTATTACAGCACGGCGTAAATAGGCATACTATTTTAAAAGGCTCTTTGACTTCCGCACAGCGGTACTAGTCTATCAGTTTTTTCACTTCATCTTTAATATTTTCTATGGTGTGAATAACTTGGGATTCAGCCTGTTTAGCTTGGCCTTCGGTCTTATCTTCTGGGTTACCTGTGACTTCACCGACTACTTCTTGTAGCTTGCCTTCAATATTTTTGGCAGTGGCTTCTACTCTTTTTTCAATACTCATATGTGTTTTTTAATGATTTACTATTTCATAGTATACCACTAAAGATTTAGTTGCTCTATCTATCATTGGATACATCCTGGTGTAGGCATTAACCAATATTTGCCTGACAATTATAGTGCGTTACAGGGCGTAACGCACCGCGATCAATCAAGCTGTTAATCAGCTAAACATTCACCTTGGACTTTGACCAAACACCGCTTTCGTCTTCATCAAACTGTTCATGAATAGTTTCCCAAGCCGCTTGTTCAG
This sequence comes from Nodularia sp. LEGE 04288, assembly GCF_963896525.1. NCBI lineage: Bacteria > Bacillati > Cyanobacteriota > Cyanophyceae > Nostocales > Nodulariaceae > Nodularia > Nodularia sp. LEGE 04288. The sequence continues at coordinate 46,507 of NZ_CAWQOY010000108.1, read as the reverse complement.
CGGTGAACTCGTCACTTGTTTGATCTAAGACGGCATTATAGCGATCCATGAATGTCCGTTGAGCTTCTGGAGAAAGATGAGAGCGAACTTCCACAGACAAATCCTCTGGACTGTTACATGGCCCAGTACAAGAATGAGTCAATGTTTTATCAGTTGTGTGAATTTCTTCACCACCACTACTTTCGATCAGCAATTGAAATTCTCCCAGGCGATCGCTTGGGACTTCTGCCATTAAGATAAACTCGCCAGCTTGTAAGCGTGTTTGATAGACTGCGGCTTTGTCTTCCGGCATTCCCCAAGCGGTCAAAGCCGATACTAGTCCAGCGCCAGCGCTACCAGCGATCGCACCACTAGCAGCACCTAGCAACAACGCACCAATGGGGCCAGCTGCCACAATTGGACCCACAAAGGGAACGAACAGTACACCCACACCAGTCAGTAAGCTGAGAAAAGAACCGAACAAAGAACCAAAAATTGCTCCTGTTCTCAAGCCTCCCAGAATCACATCTTTCTTGGTAATAAAACCAGAAATTCGCGTTTGGGACTGGAAATCTTTGCCCATGATCGAAATATTATCTCTAGGCACACCCCTGTCTAGTAAACGTCGAATCACCTGATCAATTTGCTTTTGTTCTTTAAATACAGCTGATATGGTACGTTCCGCTTGATAAACTTCCGGCACTAGAATACTCCTTAAAACTTATTTTTGTAATAGATTAATTCCACAGATATAGGAAGATTGATTCTGATACTTCCACACAAAAGAATCAATCCTCCCTCGCTTCGTTCTAGACACCCACAGGGGTTTTAGTTTCTGTTGCTGGTTGTACACCGCTTGGTTCTAACGCTTGTCCTTCAATGAATGATCGCAACATCCAAGCCATCTCTTCATGCTCTTCCATCAGTCCAGTTAAAAAGTCAGAAGTTCCCTCATCATGAAACTGCTCACTGCACTGATCCACATGATCGCGCAAATTCCGAATCACCTGCTCATGATCTTGCCCCAAATTAGCTACCATCCCGGTTGCTAAGGGGACATCACCACTATGTTCTTTGAGGGTAGCAATCTTGAGAAATCCCTCCATTGAACCCACGGGAAAACCGCCCAAAGCCCGAATCCGTTCGGCTAAAGCATCAATATTTTCAGTCAGCTTTTCATAATGTTCTTCCCAAAGTTCATGCAAACTGCGGAACTGGGGGCCGACAACATCCCAATGGTACTTTTTGGTTTTTACGAGCAAAACGTAGGCATCTGCTAAATCTTGATTCAACAGATTCATCACACCTTGACGCTGTTCTTCTGTCAAACCAATATTAATTGTACGCATTGTTTTCCATCCCTAAGCGAACCTATTCTGTATAAATTGTCCAAAATCTCTTCATCAGAAACATCAACCATAGGAAAGATAATTCAGCATAATTAATTACAACCTCAGTGAGTTTGATCTGTGTCTTCTAACGGATAAAGCCGATCAAAAGTGCCGAGTGGGGAGTCGGGAGTGGGGAGTGGGGAGTGGGGAAGAGCCTTTTTATATTGTCAGGACTTACGCAAAATTATGAAAAAACGAACCACATTGGCGCTAGCCTCTCCCTTTGGGAGAAGTACACGGAGTAAAGAGGGTTTCACAGAGTTATTGCGTAAGTCCTAATTGTACTGAAATTGTTCAAACATCAAATAGGAGTCCGATAGAAGAGTTAATTAAACCCAGATGTACACGGATGAGTAATTTATCTGCAAATATTTGGGGATTTAACCTGATGCTAGCAATTTCTTAATCTCAGCAATCTAAATTGAGAGCATTGTAGCCAAATTAATACTGATCATAAAGTATGCTTTCTTGAAAATTGCATACTTAAATTGCTCATTGTTTCCGACTATCAAATAGATATTGGCAGTTGAAGTTGTTTTACATCCCAGAAACATGACATTTACACTCCAAATTCTTCACGCCTCGGACTTTGAAGGTGGCAGAGATGCTGCCGGAACTACTCCTCAGACTTCTGATGCTGTAAGGAAATGTAGTTTGGGGATTTTATCTTTTTGGGTCAGTTTTGTGAATGTTTTCTGATTTTTTCTAAATACAACTGGGAAGGAATTTATGGCTTTGATACAGGGTGATATTGCGATCGCGGCTTATAATGCTGATGGAAATGATGATTTTGCTTGGGTAACTTTGGTTGATATTCCTGCTGATACTCTGATTAATTTTACAGATTCATCTTGGCAGGATAATGGTTTCCGTTTAACTGAACACTTGGATGCGGCTGGTGGTGGACCTTTAACTTGGACTCACACGGAAACTGTTGCTGCTGGAACAGTGATTCGCTGGAATGGTTCAGTTGCTAATACTTGGAGTTTAGGTGCTGCTAGCGGATCTGCTTTGAATTTAGCCGCAGGTGGCGATCAGATATTTATTTTTACAGGTACAACAGCAGATCCGACATTCATTTACGGCGCACATTTTGCCACTGGAACCAACTGGTTAGAAAGTGGTAGCAATAGTACCAATACCAGTAATATTCCTCCTGGTCTGGCTGTAGAAGACGGGACGGCGTTTTATGCAGGGAATTTCGATAATGGTTATTACAACGGCCCGACAACCGGAAGTAAGGCAGAATTATTAGCAGAGATATCTAATACAGAGAATTGGATCAGAAATGATACTGGACCTTTGGATTCATCAAACTGGATCACGGCTTTAACTGTTGCTAGCGATAGTAATTCAGCCCCCAATATCCAAATCACCGAGTATATGTACTCTGGTGCTAACGGTGAATTTATGGAGTTTACCAACCTGGGGACTACCGCAGTAGACTTTACTGGCTGGAGTTACGATGATAGTGGTCGCACGCCTGGTACTGTTGATTTGAGTGCTTTCGGGATTGTGCAACCTGGAGAATCAGTTATCCTCACAGAAGCTACTGAAGCTGATTTTCGTGCAGCCTGGGGATTGTCTGCTTCAGTCAAGGTGATTGGCGAATTAACCCGAAACATCGGGCGGACTGATGAAATTAATCTTTACGATCAAAACGGTGAACTTATCGACCGTCTCACCTATGGAGATCAAACCTTTCCGGGGACAATTCGCACCCAGGCTCTCAGTGGTTGGACTGACCCAGGGAATCTAGATGCTATCAATATTAATTCTGATTGGATACTTTCTACTGTCGGTGATGCTCAAAACTCTTTAGCTTCTACTGGTGGTGATATTGGTAATCCAGGCTTTTATAACGTCAACATCACACCCATACCTGGGATAGCCATTACTCAATCTGGTGATAGCACCGATGTAAGTGAAGGTGGTGCTACAGATAGCTACACCATAGTTTTAAAGACTCAGCCCACAGCAGATGTCACCATCGAGATCACTGTTGATGATCAGGTGACAACCAATTCACCAACTTTGGTTTTCACTCCCGCTAACTGGAATGTAGCCCAAACTGTGACAGTGGCTGCTGTGGATGATGCTTTAATTGAGGGTACACACACAGGTGCGATCGCTCATAATGTCAGCAGTAGCGATGCTAATTATAATGGGGTGGCGATCGCAAATATCACTGTAAATATTACCGACAACGATGCACCCGCCAATACCAACGTCAACATCCAAATCACCGAGTATATGTATGCTGGTGGTAATGGGGAATTTGTCGAATTTACCAACCTCGGCACGACAGCAGTAGACTTTACTGGTTGGAGTTTTGCTGACAACGCGCGCACTGCTGGTTTATTCAATCTCAGTGGATTTGGTATTGTTCAGCCAGGGGAATCAGTCATCTTAACGGAAGCCCCAGCCGCAGACTTCCGCACATCATGGAACCTCAGCGACTCCGTGAAAATCATCGGTAACTCCAGCCCAGGTTTAGGACGCGCCGATGAGATTAACCTCTACGACAACAACAACCAACTGATTGATCGTCTTACATACGGAGACGAAACCTTTCCCGGCACAATTCGCACCCAGGGGATTAGCGGCTGGACAACCTTAGAAAATCTCGCACCCTTTGAAATCAATACCGATTGGCAGCTTTCAGCGATTAACGATGGTCAAAATTCCTCCCAATCAATAGATGGCGCTATTGGGAACCCAGGGATTTACATTCCCAATCCTGTAGAGACTGTTGGCGCACCCAGAATTGAAGTTAATCCCAGCACAACTGATTTCCTCGACGGGGAAAACTTAGCCGTTTCTCTACCACTCACAGGTGCTGGTGCGATTAGTGGTGTAATTAATGATCCTACAGACCCAGCCAAGACACTAGGTATTGACTTTACTCTCAGTGACTCCGACACACCAATTGGCGACCTGACTGTCACTGTCACCAGCAGTAATCAGGCAGTTGTCCCCAATGCCAACCTCACCCTTTCTGGTATAGGTGCAGAACGGAATCTGAAGATTGACCCGGCTGGTGTTGGTTTGGCAAATATCACACTTACCGTGAGTGACGGTACACTCAGCAATTCCTACATCATTAACTACGCCGCTTCCGCCGGTTCTGTAACTCCCACCACCCGCTACCTGACAGGGACGAGTGACGCATCAACTGCGATCGCCATTGATACCAATTATATGTTCGTCGCCGACGATGAAGACCAAACCATCCGCCTCTACGATCGCCATAACTCCGGTTTACCATTAGCCGCCTTTGACTTCACCTCAATGTTGGGTTTATCCGGTTCCAGCGAAATCGACATTGAAGGTTCTACCAGAATTGGCGACATCATTTACTGGATAGGTTCCCACGGTAACAATACAAGCAACCAGGATGCTCCCAACCGCGAGCGCATTTTTGCCACAGAGATTTCTGGCACAGGAGCCGATGCTACCCTGACTTTCCAGGGATACTACAGATTTTTAGAAGATGACCTGATTGCTTGGGATAACAGTAATGGTCATGGTTTAGGTGCTGGCTTTCTGGGAATAGCTGCCAGTGCGGCCAATGGTGTTTCCCCCACCGCTGCTAACGGTTTTAACATAGAAGGCTTGACAGTTGCCCCCGATGGTAACACAGCCTACCTTGCCTTTCGTGCGCCCATTCTCCCCATCCCCGACCGGAACCAAGCCCTAATTATTCCAGTAACTAATTTTACTAGCATTCTGAATAACACAGGCGGTACTACTGGATCTGCAACCTTCGACGCTCCCATATTCCTAGACTTAGGCGGTCGAGCCATTCGCAGTATTGAGCGTAATAGTAATAACCAGTACATTATTATTGCCGGGCCAACAGGTGGGGACACAGGAATCCCGCCCAATGACTTCCGTCTCTACACCTGGAATGGTAATGCCGCCGATGCCCCTGTACTCAGGGCAGCAGATTTGACAGCATTAAATACTGGGGGTAGTTTTGAAACCATTGTGGAAGTGCCTGATGTCCTGACTGGTACTAGCCAAATTCAGGTGTTAATAGATAACGGTGATACTGTCTGGTACGAAAACGGCACAGCCTCCAAAGACCTTTCTCAAGACAACTTCCAGAAATTCCGCAGCGATGTCATTACTTTAGGGTCAGAATTTAGTACCATCCCAGCCGGGGCAATTTCCCTGAGTAACCCTTACTTCCAAGACTTCGATACCTTAATTAATTCCGGTAACTCACCTTGGGTAGATACTGAAACTATCCCTGGTTGGTACGCAACTCGTCCGACAATCGTGGCTGGAACTGGTAGTAGCAATGCTGGTAATCTCTACAGCTTTGGTACAGTAGCAGACACAGATAGAGCATTGGGTTCAGTAGCTTCTGGTGGTACTGAGACTATTTACTTTGGGGCGCGGTTCTTTAACGATACTAACGACACCATCACCACTTTGGGAGTTAGTTACATTGGCGAACAATGGCGTAATGGCGGGAATACAACCCAGCAGAAACTAGATTTTGCCTACCAAATTGGGGCTACTGAGTTAACTTCTGGGACATGGACTGATGTTGATTCCCTCGACTTCTTGGGGCCAATTGCTACCAGCACAGGTGGGGCTTTAAATGGCAATAACACCCCTAACCGAGTGGGAATTTCTGATACCCTCACAGGCTTATCTTTAGCACCCGGTGAAGAAATCTGGTTGCGTTGGACAGATATTAATGATGTTGGAAATGATCATGGGTTAGCAATTGATAATTTGCAAGTTTCCACCGCAGCCTTACCTGGTGTCACCTTAATTGAGTCTGATGGGAGTACCAATGTTACAGAAGGGGGTGCAACAGATACTTACACCTTAGTATTGAATACTCAACCCTCAGCAGATGTAGCAGTTACTATTAACACAGATGCTCAATCTACATCTAGCCCCAATACACTCATCTTTACACAGCAAAACTGGAATACACCGCAAACAGTTACAGTAATTGCCGTAGATGACAATGTTGTAGAAGGAACACATTTTAGTAACATTAGCCATCTAGCAACTAGCAATGATCCTAGTTACAACCAGATAAATATTGCCTCAATCATTGCCACCATTACAGACAATGATCTTGTAACTGAGATTACCAAGATTCATGAAATTCAGGGGAATGGTGCGATCGCAAATTTCCTCGACAGTTTCCAAACCATAGAAGGCATCGTCGTCGGCGACTTCCAGGCTGTAGGTAACACTCAAAACCTGCGCGGCTTCTACGTCCAAGAAGAAAATGCCGATGCTGATAATAATCCTTTCACCTCAGAAGGTATCTTTGTCTTTGATGACAACTTCGGGGTAGATGTGAAAGTCGGCGACCTAGTACGCATTACTGGTCAAGTAAGCGAATTTACTGGCAGTGGTAATGGCATGACTAGCAGCCTCACCCTATTAAGAAACCTCACCGATGTGACTGTGGTTAGTGCCGATAATCCCCTACCTACAGCCACAGTTCTCAGCTTCCCCTTGATGAATATTAATGACCTAGAAGCCGTGGAAGGGATGCGGGTAACTATACCCCAAACATTGACCGTAACTGAACATTTCCAATTGGGGCGATTTGGGGAAGTTGTCCTGTCCTCAGACGGTGCGACTAACCAGCCCGGTACTGATGGCAGATTAGAACAATATACCCAATTCAACGCCCCTAGTATTAGTGGCAACGCCGCTTACCAACAAGAGATTGCCTTACGTCGAATTATCCTCGACGATGGACAAGGTATTCAAAACCCTGATTCGATTATTCACGGTCGCGGTGGTGAACCTTTGAGTGCTGACAATACCCTGCGCGGTGGTGACACAGTTGTAGGATTATCCGGTATCTTAGATGCCCGCTTTGGCGACTATCGGATTCAGCCCGTAGATCCCGCCGAATTTATACCTTCTAATTTGCGCCCAGAAACAGCCCCAGAAGTGGGTGGTAGGCTCAAAGTTGCCAGCTTCAACGTTCTAAACTACTTCAACGGCGATGGTCTAGGTGGAGGTTTCCCCACATCCAGAGGCGCTGAGAATTTAGTTGAGTTCAATCGGCAACGTGACAAAATCATCCAAGCCATCCTCGGTATAGACGCAGATGTTTTGGGGTTAATCGAAATAGAAAATGATGGCTATGGGGCTAATAGTGCGATTCAAGATTTAGTCAACGGCTTGAATGCTGTTGCAGGCGCTGGTACTTATGCCCTGATAGACCCAGGTCTGCCCCAATTGGGTACAGATGAAATCGCTGTAGGCTTCATCTACAAACCCGGTAGTGTGACTCCTGTGGGTATAGCAGCCACAGTCCCCGATGGCTTTGGTCAAGGGGCATTTGACAACAATAACCGTAAACCCCTAGCCCAAACCTTCCAAGAAAACTCCAGTAGTGAAAAATTTACCGCAGTGGTGAATCACTTCAAATCCAAAGGTTCCAGTGCTGGGGGTGCTGGTGATGCCGACATCGGCGATGGACAAGGTTTTTCCAATGGTACAAGGACTCGTGCTTCCCAAGATTTAACCGCTTGGTTAGCCACTAATCCTACAAGTATCAATGACCCTGATTACTTAATTATGGGTGACATTAACGCCTATGCCCAAGAAGATCCAATCAAAGCTTTGGAAACCGCCGGATATCAAAACCAGATATCCAATAGCAGTTACTCCTTTGTCTTTAATGGACAGTGGGGTTCCTTAGATCATGTCTTAGCTAATGGCAGTTTAACAGCACAAGTTACTGGTGCTGCCAAGTGGCACATCAACGCCGATGAACCAAATGTCCTCGACTACAACACCAATTTCAAATCAGCAGCACAAGTGGATAGTTTATACAATCCTAATGCCTTCCGTTCCTCCGACCATGACCCGGTGATTATCGGGTTGAATTTGAACACCGTCGATGATGTGATTACTCCTCCTCCTCCTACCGTCCTTCCTGGGATCAGAAATCTCATCGCTAATCTAGTCAACAACGTAATTGGGGGTATCAATCGCACACCAATAATCAGATTTGGAGTAATTAACAACCCATTGATTAATAACAGCAATAGGAATGCCGAACCGACCGTCAGCTTCGCCAACACGGATGGTTATATGCCGTTAATCCAAGGTAGTAATCCTAACAGTAATGTTTTAGAACTTAACGCCGACCCTTTAAGCGGTGATCCAGTTTTCCCACCTGGGATTAATTTTGGCAATATCACCTCAGTTTTCACTAATAATATCTAAAATTTTGTGTTTTAGATATTACCTGCAACCCTGGGTAATTTTTGCGTAAGTCCTAAAGGATATGAATTTATTTCACGCAAAGGCGCAAAGGCGCAAAGGAAAGAAAGCAGGACTTACGCAAAAACTCTATCAAACCCTTATTCCTCTGTGTACTCTGCGCCTCTGTGGTTCGTTTACTCATAATTACGACTTATCGACTTCAGGAGTAACATCATGGTATCTACCAGTACAATCCGCTTCTCTCAGTTCAATGCTTCCCTGAACCGCAACGCTGATGGTCAATTAGTCAGCGATTTATCTACCCCTAATAATCCTCAAGCCCAAGCGGTTGCCGAAATAATACAGCGCAATCAGCCAGATGTGCTGCTGATTAATGAATTTGATTACTTTGAAGGGAATCCCACAGCAGCTGTTGAACAATTTCTGCAAAATTATCTCGCTGTCAGTCAAAACGGTGCAACTCCCGTTGAATATCCCTACTTTTATATAGCACCCTCCAACACAGGTGTTTCTTCTGGCTTTGATTTAGATAACAACGGCACAGTAGTTACCACTCCAGGCGCACCGGGATATGGTGATGATGCCTTTGGCTTTGGAAATTACCCTGGTCAGTTCGGGATGTTGTTGTTATCCAAATATCCCATTGATACTGCCAATGTCCGCACCTTCCAAAACTTTCTCTGGAAGGATATGCCGGATTCTTTACTATCTACGATCGCTCTTCCTGATTCTGACACTCCTTGGTACTCAGCCGAGGAACAAGAAGTTTTGCGTCTCTCTTCCAAGAGTCATTGGGATATCCCAATTCAAGTCAACGGCGAAATCATTCACGTCCTCGCCAGTCATCCCACACCCCCTGTATTTGATGGGACGGAAGACCGCAACGGTAAACGCAACCATGACGAAATTCGCCTGTGGTCAGACTATATCAGCCCTGGAAAAGGCAATTACATCTATGATGATCAGGGTCAATTGGGTGGTTTAAATCCTGGTTCCCGCTTTGTAATTATGGGTGACCAAAACGCCGATCCTGTTGATGGGGACAGTTTTGATCGTGCCATCCTCCAACTATTGCAGAACCCTGCTATCAATACTAATTCCATTCCCAGCAGTGTTGGTGCTATCCAACAGTCAGATTTACAAGGTGGTGCTAACCTCAATCACGGAGGTAACTCGGCTTTTGATACCGCAGACTTTGCCGATGGAAATCCTGGTAATCTGCGTGCTGACTATGTGCTACCTTCGGCTGATTTGCAAATTGTTAATTCTGAAGTTTTTTGGCCTCTGAATACAGACCCAAATTTCTCCTTAGTCGGGACTTTTCCTTTCCCTAGTTCCGACCATCGTTTAGTGTGGGTAGATGTGCAGACTGGCGCAACGGAAGCAGGTAAAACCCTCGCGGAAGTCACGTTTGAAGGACAAACTACTTTTACCACAGGCTTTATTCCCCCTGGTGAAGCGGGAACGGTGAACGGTGTCACTATCCCAATGGGAGGCTTGTCAGGTGTTACCTACGATCGCACAAATAATCTTTATTACTCTATCTCAGACGATCGCTCGCAAAATGGCCCGGCGCGTTTCTATACTTTCACACTTGATCCGGCGACATCTGCGGTAACCTTTACTAATGTCACTCCCCTGAAAGATATTAACGGTAATTTCTTTGCCGCCCTCACTGTTGACCCTGAAGGTATTGCCCTGACTGAAGATGGGACGATTTTTGTTTCCTCTGAAGGTGAAGCTAATATTAATGCCGGTCGTGTTAGTGACCCCTTTATTAAAGAGTTTTCCTTAACTGGGGAAGAATTGCGTTCTTTACCTGTACCGAGTAAGTTTTTACCAGTCGTCGCAGATACCAACGGCGATGGGATAATTAATGCTGGTGATACCCAAATCTCTGGGGTGCGGAATAATTTAGCTTTTGAAAGTCTGACTATTACACCAGACCAAAAGACTTTATACACCGCCACAGAAAACGCCCTGATTCAAGACGGTGAAAGGGCTTCAGTTTTCAGTAGTAGTCCTTCCCGGATTTTGCAATACAACCTATTTTCTGGACAGCCAGAAAAGGAATATCTCTATATCACTGACCCAGTAGCTGTACCACCAGTACCGGAAACAGGCTTCAGTGACAATGGTTTAGTGGATTTACTGGCGATCAATAATCGTGGCACTTTACTTGCATTAGAACGCTCTTTTGCTGTGGGTGTCGGTAACACGATTAAAATCTACGAAATCAGCCTCCAAGGTGCAACTGATATTAGCTTCTACGATTCTCTTAATGATTTAAGTACTGAACAATTTGCAGCTATTCAACCCGCCCAAAAGCGTTTGCTGTTAAATCTCGATGATTTAAATTTAGACACTGGACTAGATAACGTTGAAGGTTTAGCCTTTGGCCCCACACTCGCAGATGGCCGTCAGTCCATTGTGTTAGTGAGTGATAATAACTTTAATGCGACTCAATTCACCCAAATTTTGACTTTAAGTGCAGACCTCATCCCCACTGCTGCACCCAGAGTTGAAACCCGTCCAGACCTGTTTAACGATGAAGATCCAGCCCAGTCTGTTGTCGATCAAAATGCTGATGCTGATGACCCAGCAATTTATGTGAATGCTACCAACTCGGCTGATAGTTTGGTATTGACCGCAGTCAAAGATGCTGGACTGCGGGTTTATGACTTGTCTGGTAATTTATTGCAGACAGTTAACCCTGGTGGGATTCGTTACAACAACATTGATTTGCAATACAGCTTTAATTTAGGTGGGGAATCTGTTGATATTGCTGTTGCAAGCGATCGCCAAAACGATACACTAGTATTCTTCAAAATCAACCCCAATGGTAACGCTGAAGGTGAATACTTAGAAGACATTACCGACAGCAGTATTGGCACTCTCTTCCAATCCGCACCCTTTGCCCCACCTTATTCCGCCGACGAAAGCAGCGCTTACGGACTAGCCATGTACCGTAGTCTCATCACCAATGATTACTATGTCTTCGCCAATCGTGCTGACACTGGAGATGTTGCCCAGTACAAACTGATTGACACAGGTAACGGCAAAATTGGGGTGGAACGAGTCCGGCAGTTCACCATACCCACCACAGCCGGACTTGACCCCCAAACTGAAGGTATGGTGGCAGACCAAGAAACAGGCTTCCTCTACATCGGTCAGGAAAATGTCGGCATCTGGAAGTTCCAAGCCGAACCCGACGGCGGTACAACTGGCAAACTCATCGATCAGGTTAAAGAATTAGGTGGTAGCAATCTCATCGCCGATGTAGAAGGACTGACTATCTACTACGGTGCTAACGGTACAGGCTACCTACTCGCATCCAGTCAAGGAGATAACACCTTTGCCGTCTATAACCGCCAAGGGAATAACGAATACTTAGGACGCTTTGCCGTTGGTAACAATGGCGCAATTGACAGCGTGCAAGAGTCAGACGGCGCAGATGTGATTAATGTCTCCTTGGGTGCTAACTTCCCCTATGGTCTATTTGTTACCCAAGATGGTAATAACGACCCAAGCAAACTTGTTGAAGATGACGGCGAACTAGAAAACGTCAACGCCAACTTTAAGTTTGTCCCTTGGGAAAACATTGCTTATGCTTTCCCCAATCCACTCAACATTGATACCACCGCTTACGACCCGCGTAATCCTATGGCACAACCCAAGCTAACCAACTACGACTTTCAAGACCTACCGACATTAGGCACAACTAGCGCCGGAGAAGATATTCTCCTTGGTGGTTTCTCAGGATTATACTTCCAAGGAAAGGCAGCCAATGGCAACCTGAAGTTTGTCACCCATACAGACCGTGGCCCCAATGGCGAACCCACCGGTTTCAACAGACCATTTTTATTACCCGATTTCCAACCAGAAATCGTCAGCTTTGAACTGAATCAATCCACAGGGGAAATTACCATTACCAAACGCACTGGGTTATTTCGCCAAGATGGTACAACTCCATTAACTGGATTGCCTAACTTACAAGGTGGGGCTGGTGGTCTGGCGTACACCGATGAAATTGGTGTGGATTTAGACAATAATCCCCTAGCTAATGATCCTTTGGGTGCTGACTTAGAGGGAATTGTCGTCGCCCCCAATGGTGACTATTGGATGGTGGATGAATACCGTCCGGCAATTTACCACTTTGACAGCAACGGTAAACTGATTGATCGCTTTATTCCCCAAGGCACTGCCACGGCAACCGACCCAGATCAAGCAGTCGGCACTTTTGGGACTGAGGTATTACCAGAAGTTTATGCCCAACGCCGCAATAACCGGGGTTTTGAAGCTGTGGCACTGGAAGGTAATAAACTTTACGCCTTTATTCAAAGTGCCATTGATAACCCTGATGTCACCAATGATGCTACATCCAGAAATTCTCGGAATTTAAGAATTTTGGAATTTGATGTCATCTCCAAAACTGTCACGGGCGAGTATTTGTATCTGCTTGATGATATTACAGGCAGTGGTAACACCAGAACAGACAAAATTGGCGATGCTGTTTCATTAGGTAATGGCAAGTTTGCGGTCGTTGAACGAGATGATCGGTCTGGTGCAGATGCTAATAAACTGATTTACGAGATTGATTTAGCCGCCGCCACCAACATTAATAACTCGGCTAACTTGAATTTGCCAGATGGTAAGACCATTGAACAACTATCCCCGGCTGAATTAGCTGCTGCCAATATTACCCCTGTAACTAAAGCTTTAATTGCCAATGCAGCGCAGTTGGGTTACACCGGGGTGGAAAAATTAGAAGGTCTGGCATTGGTAGCACCCAATACTCTAGCTTTATTGAACGATAATGATTTTGGTGTGGCTGGACCTACTCCTGCAAGACTGGGCATTCTGGAGTTACCCAATAACTTGACAAGTACACCCCAAGTTACACTGGTCGGTTTTGCTTCTCTCCCGGCTGATACCTTTGCTGAAGGGCCAGCATCGGGAAATGCCATTACAGGTAATACCAATGGCCGTGATGTACCCTTTGCCCAGCAGCCGATTCAAGGATTTAGTTCCGTCCAGGTTGCCGATGATAATTCCTTCTGGTTCCTGTCTGATAATGGGTTTGGGAACAAGGCTAATAGTCCTGATTACTTGCTGCGGATTTATCGCGTTGACCCCAGTTTCCGGGGTGCAGAGAGTGGTGATGGTAGCGTCAATGTTTTGGACTTTGTGCAACTATCCGACCCTGACAATAAAATTCCCTTCGAGATTATCAATGAGAATACAACTGAGCGTTTATTAACCGGTTCAGATTTCGATCCTGAATCTCTGGTCGTTGCAGCCGATGGTACTTTCTGGATTGGCGAGGAATTTGGCCCTTATCTGTTACATTTCGATGCCACTGGTAAGCTGATAGAGGCTCCCATTGATACACCAAATTATGTCAGTTTAAATACTCTTGATGGTCAACCACCCATTGTAATTGGACATCGGGGCGCAAGCGGTGAACTACCAGAGCATACCTTGGGCGCTTACAAACTGGCAATTGAACGTGGTGCAGACTTCATCGAACCTGATTTAGTTGCTACTAAGGATGGAGTGTTGATTGCCCGTCACGAACCGAATATTATTAATACCACTGATGTCGCCTCTCGTCCAGAATTTAGCGATCGCTTCACCACGAAAATGGTCGATGGGGTGGCTGAAGAAGGTTTCTTTGTTTCTGACTTCACTTTGGCGGAAATCAAGACACTACGGGCGATTATGCCCCAAGGTTTCCGGACTCAAGTGTTTAACGGTCTGTACGAAATTCCTACTTTAGCGGAAATCATTGAGTTAGTTCAGCAAATAGAAGCTGATACAGGTAAGAAAATCGGCATTTACCCAGAAACCAAGCATCCCACTTTCCACGATGACCTCGGTTTGTCACTGGAAGAACCCCTGCTAGCAACTCTAGAAGCCACTGGTTTCACTGACCCCAGTCGGATTTATATCCAATCCTTTGAAGTCAGCAATCTCAAGGAACTGAGTCAGTTAACTAATATACCTTTGGTTCAGTTATTCGGTGCGGGTGGTATCAATCTTGATGGTTCGCTGATTGAAACTAGACCCTATGATTTCGTAGTTAGTGACGACGACCGCACCTATGCCGACCTGCGGACACCAGCAGGTTTAACAGAAATTGCCACCTATGCATCTGGTATTGGCCCCTCGAAACGGATGATTCAATCTGTGCAAGGTGTTGATGCCGATGGTGATGGTCAAGCCGATGATGTCAATGGTGATGGCGTTGTTAACGATGCTGATAAAACCCTTACCGCACCCACAACACTGGTGCAAGATGCCCACACCGCAGGTTTGCTGGTACATCCTTATACCTTCCGCAACGAAGGACGTTTCCTAGCTGCCGACTACAACGGCAATCCAGTTTTAGAATACATAGATTTCATTAATTTAGGTGTTGATGGCTACTTTACAGACTTTCCTGGCACAGGTAACCAAGTCCGTGATCAATTAACTGGGCAGTTTGTCATCTCTCCTGATAACCCTGCGCTGATCCCCCCTGAGTTTGCCACCTTAGATGGTTCTGCACCTTTGGTGATTGGACACCGGGGCGCTAGTGGTTCCCGTCCAGAACATACCCTAGAAGCATATAAATTAGCGATCGCTGATGGGGCGGATTTCATTGAACCTGACCTAGTAGCCACCAAAGACGGATACCTAATCGCCCGTCATGAAAATGCCTTAGCCATCCTCAATGATGATGGTTCAGTGAATAGAACTGACACCAGTACTGATGTTAACGAACGTCCAGAATTTAGCGATCGCTTCACTACCAAAGTTATTGATGGTCGCACAATCAGGGGTTGGTTTAGCGAAGACTTCACCCTAGCAGAAATCAAAACCCTCAATTCCATTGAACGTCTGCCAGACTTACGGGGAACCAATTTCGATGGTGATGGGCTGAAAGTTCCCACCCTGCAAGAAATCATTGATTTGGTGAAGCAGGTAGAAGCGGAAACCGGGCGCAAAATTGGCATTTATCCGGAAACCAAGCACCCCACCTTCTTTGCTTCGGAAGGCACACTTTTAGATGGTTCAGCCATCAACATGAATCTAGGTCAGATGATTGTTGACACCTTAGTAGCCGAAAACTTCACTGACCCCAGCCGGACATTTATTCAGTCCTTCGAGGTCGGCAATCTCCTGGAACTGAAACAATCCATCATGCCAGCCGCCGGCATTGACATCCCCCTAGTTCAACTGCTGGGTGGTGCTAATGCTAGACCTTATGACTTTATAGTCAGTGGCGACTCCCGCACCTACGGCGACTTGACCCAGCCCACAGAATTAGCGATCATTGCTACCTACGCAAGCGGTATTGGCCCCAACAAGCGGCTGATTGTCCCGACTGGTGCAGGTGGTGTCCTCCAAGCACCTACAACTTTGGTAGAAGATGCCCATGCAGTCGGTTTGCTGTTACACCCCTACACCTTCCGCAACGAAGACATCTTCCTCGCACCAGACTACAACGGCGACCCCAAACTAGAATATCAACAGTTCATAGACTTAGGCGTTGATGGTTTCTTCTCTGACTTCCCCGGTACAGGTAGCTTAGTCCTACAACAAATCATCGGTGATCCAGTTTTCGCAAATTTGGGCGGTTCACGCGGATTTGAAGGCATGGCTATCAGCCTGGATAAGAAAACCATCTATCCCATGTTGGAAGGTACTGTAATTGGTGATCCGGCTAATTCCTTACGCATCTATGAATTTGATGTCGAATCGAAACAGTACCAGGGTTTAGCTGGCTACTACCGCATGGAACAACCCAATCACGCCATCGGTGCATTAACGGTGATCAATGAAAATGAATTTCTGGTCATTGAACGAGACAATAATCAAGGTGCATCTGCCCAGTTTAAGAAGATATTCAAGATTGATTTATCTCAACAAGATGCCAATGGTTTTGTAGCCAAAGAGGAAATCGTTGATTTATTGAATATCAGTGACCCCAATGATTTAAATGGAGACGGTGACACGAAGTTTACCTTTCCCTTCGTGACGATTGAAGCTGTAGTAGTAATTGATCAAAACACACTTCTACTAGCTAACGATAATAATTATCCCTTCTCAGTCGGCAGACCACCTGCTATAGACAACAACGAAATCATTCTCTTAGGTTTAGATAAGCCGCTAAATTTGGGTACTCCTGTAGTTAGTATTGTAGCCCAGGTTCCCGATGCAGCAGAACAAGGCAATCAACCAGGAGTATTCCGCATTTCCCGCGTTGGTAACACCAGTAAATCCCTAACGGTTAACTACACCATCGATGGTACTGCTACGAATGGCGTTGATTACAACAACCTCACTAGCGTTGCGACTATCGCCGCCGGTCAAACCTTCGTGGATGTGACGGTCATCCCAGTCGATGATAATTTAGTCGAAGGTGATGAAACTGTCATCCTCAACTTAGTTGATCAACCTGAATACGTTCTCGGTATCAACACTGCCACTGTCACCATTGCCGACAACGATTTTGTGCCACTGGTAAATAATTCTGGCAGCGATACCTTTACGATTCGCGGTAGCAGTGACACAGTACAACTCCAAGTTAGTCTCACCAGAACCAGACCAACTCAGGAGAATGAATTGGGTGTATTTACAGTGGATGATGCTGAAGGTAGAATCAACGGTATTGCACCAGGGGACGCAGGTTATGCCGAAGCTGCATTAGGACGGGCGCAAGCAATTTTCTCGGCTGTGCATAGATTACCTACTGGCTTTAGTCGGGACAACATCACCCGCTTAGTAGAATTTAACTCAGGCGATAATCTGAGATTCTATGTAGTGCCAAATGGGACAACGGATGAAGTCCAAGCTGGAGTTATCCCCATCACAGATGTACTATTTGCTGATGCTGCAACTCAAAGAGTTACTGACTTGGGCAACGATGAATTTTCCTTAGCTTGGAAGGTTAAACCGTTGAGAAGCTCAACCTACCAGGATTTCGAGGTGAAGATTCAAGCGACTGAGCAACCATTACCTTTAGGTACAGGTTTACAAAGTGGCTCACAATCTGAGTTGATTGATTTACGAGGGATTACGCAATCTGTACAAGCGGAATTTGTGGTTAACAGAGATGCAACCTTTAATAACTACGTCAGCTTCTATCGGGTAACTGATGAAAATGGCGGTATTGACATCAACGGCGATCGCATAGCAGATATTCTTCCTGGAGAAGTAGGTTACGCCCAAGCCGCCGTTAATGCACGTATTCCAGGTATTGACCTCACGACAAATAACCGCCGGACAACAACTTACACAGCGACTTTAGAGCCTGGTTATATCTTCGCACCATTCATTATTGCTGATGGCAGTCCGGCAAATATGAATGATCAGCAAGTTTATTTCCCATTCTTAGGCGCTAATTCCACACAGGTAGACCACATTACCATGTTAGGAAATAACGTCTTTGGCTTTGAGGATCTACAACATGGTGACAAAGACTTTAACGATATGATTGTCCGCGTTAATTTGACTGTTGGCTAAGTTAGATTTCACTGCATAAACAACAATTAGAGTCAATACCAAGTATTATGGTGTGGCTCTGATTTTTTATATTTATATTGATTTATCTGTTGTATTTATGACAAAAATTATAAAATTAGAATTGCTCCCTGCACATCGACAAAACCCCAAAAAGTTCTCAGATGATAGATGGTAAAATATTTTCATGCAGTTTGAGTGGAACAAGAATAAGGCGGCAAGCAATTTATCAAAGCATGGAGTCTCATTTGAGGAAGCAAAAACAGTTTTTGATGATCCTCTCTACATTGACTTCTATGATCCAGACCATTCTGAGGATGAACAGCGATACCTCATTGTCGGGGAGTCGAAGCAAAGACGATTATTGATTGTGTCATACACTGAAAGAGGTAATTCAATTCGCCTGATCAGTGCCAGAGAAGTTACACGAACTGAGAGAGAAGCCTATGAAGAATGAGAAGTCAGAAATGGAAGATGATCTTCGGACAGAGTATGATTTGAAGAGCTTGCGAGTTAGAAAGTTAGGCTCAGAAAGAAACACCTTTGGCGGCACAACTGTACGGTTGGAACCTGATGTTGCACAGATGTTTCCTAGTGCTGAAGCGGTTAATGAAGCGTTACGATTTTTGATCAGAGTTATGCGAGATAACCAAACTGTTGCTTCTATTACGCAGGCTAACACGTCGTTTGAGCGGACGGAGGAAAGCCCCTAGTCCTAAGTTTGAGCTTATTTGCCGCAGTTTTATGAAGAAGGCAGTTGAGAATCAAATGGAAGACGAATTACGTCCTGAGTACGGCTTCGCCCAAATGAAGGGAGGAATTAGGAGCAAGTATGTTGAGCGATATCGTACAGGGACAAACTTAGTGCTTTTAGATCCCGATGTTGCTCAAGCTTTTCCCAATGATGAAGCAGTAAATGACGCATTACGATTATTGATTCAGGTTGCCCAGCGCCAGCACCACAATAATACGGTACAGCAGACGGAATAAAAAACTTTGGAAAGGATATATCGCCTAATCCAGTAAATATAAGTTTTCTTTGTTTGGTAAGAATAGTGCTTAAGTCGGATAACATCCTGTACTTGTTCTAGTAGTTTCTTGGGAAGTTGTTCCATAGAATTATATACAGAAAATTCTTTATAACACCAAGGGATATACGGAAAAATGCTATATAATATACCAAAAATGGGTTTTATATACAATACCTTATATTGTGACAGGAGTTGCCTGTAATGTCAGATTTAACAAGTATTGAAAAAATTAAGTTAGAGAAAATACTCGAAATGGGCAGTGGTTATGTCCTTGATTTTGGAAACAGAACGTTTCAGGAATTTATCTTAGAAAATCAAAATATCGATATATACGATGAAAAATACAATTATCAAAGTGGTTCAAAAGCAAATCGATTAAGAGCATTTTGGAAAGAAGAGGCTAATCCTATAGTAGGAGAACTGTTGGAAAAATTGTTAGAATACTGGAGGGTAAAGAAGTTAATAGCTCAACAGAGTATTAGCCCTGAAGAGGAGAGCTTATTTAATGAATGCCAAAATATTACAGAAAGGTTAAAAGGAGATGCCGTAAAAAAGTGCAAAGATTCTCGGAAGAAAGAAGAATTCTCTTTACTTCGATCTGATCTCTTGTTAGAATTTAATAGATTTGCAAGTTTAACAAATTTGGAAGATAAAAAACAGCGAGGGTTTTTACTCGAAGTTTTGCTAGGACGTATTTTTTCTCTTTATGAAATTCCAACTAAAGACAGCTTTAAGAGAAATGAAGGTGGAGAACAGATAGACGGTGCATTTAAGTTTGAAAACTGGTTTTACTTAGTTGAATGTAAATGGACTCAAAAGCTCACGGATATACGAGAGCTAGATAGCCTTTACGGGAAAATTAATCGCTCTGGTAAGCAGACATTAGGATTATTTTTGTCAATTAATGGCTGGTCAAAAAATGTATGCCCATTACTAAAGCACAATCCAGACAAATCTATCATTTTGATGGATGGCTATGATTTGCGATGTGTTCTTGTTGAGCATAATAACTTGGATTTGAAGGATTTACTTCTGAAAAAATTAGAGTCCTTAAATTTTGAAGGAGAGCCGTTTTATAGTGCAGCCCAATTATTGAAGAGTCATGAGCGCAATCAAATCACGTAATTTGGGTTAAAGCACAAAACCTAGTAACCATAAATCTCTGTGTGCCTAAAACTTCATTGGATCGGCTTTTTTATTCAATTCTATCCAACCACTGTTTTGGATCACGTTTTGCATGAAAGCAAGCAAGTACAAAAACTGTATCTTGGTCAAAAACATAGAGAATTACGTATGGAAATCGTCGGATTAATACTCGCCTTACCTGTTTGTGGATGACTTGGTAAGCAAAGGGATTTACTCCAATTCCCGACAGAGAAGCATCGACTGCACGGACAAACTCAGAACCCAAACCTGGATTTTGGGATTCGTACCACTCAAAAGCATCCTGAATATCGTATTCTGCTTCTGGTTGGATAATCAAATTATAGTTCATTCAGAGAAGCCTAAGCGTTTTTTAACCTCTTCCCAAGTAGAACCATTTGCATGGTTTTTCTGGTAATTTTCTAACCGTCGATCTAGTTCTTGTCGTTGGGTTTCACTCAGGGGAAATTCCTCTTGCTGTTCTAAGATACTATTCCATAAATCTTCAGCAAGTTGGATACGTTCTGCAACGCTGAGTTCAGAAATGTCAACTTTCAAGAGGGGATGGGAACTCATAAATACGTACAGATTTAGGGTTAAGCTTTCACCTATTTTACAGGATTTTGGCTTGAGGCAGTGCTAAAGTTCTGGCAATGTTCCAGAGAAACCCCTAAGCGATCGCATTAGCCATTCTTGACAAGACAATGCGTTTGCATTACCTTGTAGATAGAGTTTCGCCGACAAGTTTAGAGGTTTGCTATGGCTGTAAAAATAGCCCCATGCTCAGAATCTACCCTTACTGATCGTTATCAAACTACAGTCCCTGATGCCGTTCGTAAAGTCCTTGGTTTGAAAAAGCGTGATAAAATCTGCTACACCATCCAGTCTGACGGACAAGTGGTAATTTCTCGCGCTGAACAGATGGAAAGCGACCCTGTATTGGGGAAGTTTTTGAATTTTCTAGCACGAGATATGGAAAATAACCCTCAGCACTTAAAAGCAATTAGCTCAGATTTAGTCAACCGTGTTCAGTCCTTGGTATCTGAAGTTGATGTTGATCTTGATGCACCACTATCGGACGAGGATGAATAAGTTTGTCTGTAGATCAGCCACTGGTAATTAATGGGTGGAATATATTTGCCCATTCTCTATTCCTCACGCAGTTTGAAGAACTTCTCACGCAGGTTGAGCATTTGCGTCAAAAGCATCCTCAAGACTACAAGAAGAAAAACGCCACAAAACGTCTAGCTGCGATCGCAACTTTGGCATTTGATGTTATTCCTCAAGATCCCACACGTACTGATTATCGCCAAGGCAATACACTGGGAGATGATTACAAGCACTGGTTTAGAGCTAAATTTTTTCAGCAGTACCGACTGTTTTTCCGATATCACCAAGAGAGCAAAATTATCGTCTTCGCTTGGGTTAACGATGAAAACTCTAAGCGAGCCTATGGCAGTAATACAGACGCTTATCGAGTTTTTCAGAAAATGCTGGAAAGTGGTCATCCTCCAGACGATTGGAATGATTTACTTCAAGAAGCAAAATATGAAACTAATCGTTTAAACAGAGTAATCAACTTAGAAATATAACTGGCTAGAAATATAGATATAAGACTACTATTTTAAGCTTTCCACGCCACTACAATACTTAATTTTGCTTTGGTATGCACTGGAATGAGGTACATCATAGCTCCCTCCTCGCTTGCGCTACGGTGTACACACATCCTGAACTAAAGAGATTTTCCAGTTTTAAAAACAGATTTTAACCGAAAATCCAGTTCCCCTCTTCGCTTGCGGGGTGGGGTGTTATGACACGAAAAAGAATTTCCCGACTTGTGTGCATCGCTTTACCATCGAAAAGAGTGCCTATATTCCCTAAAGATGCTCTGTATTTATCTATACATATTTACTTGTAGTAGACCCAAAGAGTATGATATATCTGCATTGTGGGTAAAATTAACCAAAAAATAACCTATAGGTAACATTTTTCAAGTATCCTTTTGAAGACTATTGTTAATGAAAAATATGACAGCAGTTCTAGAATCAGGCAATATCTGGCAACAAGCAGCGACTAATCTCAATCAGTCAACGACCGCAGAAATCTTGCAATTGCTGGAAAAATACCAAATGTTGCCAGCGCTGATCAAAGAAGTAGTGCTAGACCAAGCGATCGCACAAATTTCATGTACACCAGACGAAGAGAAAATTGCCCGTGAAAAGCTAGCCCAACATTATCAAATCACCTCCGATGATGCGCGTCAGCGTTGGTTAGAGCAAAATAATCTGAGTGTAGAACAGTTCAATGCGATCGCCATCCGCCAATTTAAAATCGAAAAATTCAAGCACCTGACGTGGGGAAACGATATAGAATCCTATTATTCACAGCGCAAACCCCAACTAGATCGAGTCGTCTATTCTCTAATCAGAACAAATGACATTGGGATTGCTCAAGAAATCTATTTTCGCCTCCAAGCCGGAGAACAAACTTTCGCCGAACTAGCACGAGAATATTCTCAAGGAACCGAAGCACAGACAAATGGTCTCATCGGTCCCGTAGAATTGCAAACTATCCATCCAGCATTAGCAAAGATGTTAGCTAGTAGCCAGCCAAAGCAACTCTTACCACCAACTCAATTAGAAAACTGGATAGTCATAGTCCGCCTAGAGAAATTGTTGCTCGCACAGTTAGATAATTCACTGCGTCAACGCTTACTGAATGAACGCTTTCATAGTTGGCTACAAGCACAAATGACAGCCCAACATTGACAATTTCAACCTAATTTTTAGGTAGCAAAT
This sequence comes from Nodularia sp. LEGE 04288, assembly GCF_963896525.1. Lineage (NCBI taxonomy): Bacteria > Bacillati > Cyanobacteriota > Cyanophyceae > Nostocales > Nodulariaceae > Nodularia > Nodularia sp. LEGE 04288. Next base: position 23,431 of record NZ_CAWQOY010000108.1, on the reverse strand, counting down.
ATGCATACACTTCTATATATATTAATCAGGAAATGACTTATATTACAAATTCCTTCCAAGAATTCATTTCAAACCTAGAAGGGTTTGAGCATCTACCGACTGAAGAGATAACTCATCTTTCCCCACAACTACAAGCTTTGCGCTACCGCATAGGACAAAAAATCATCGGGAAAGAAAGACTCAGCGAACAAATTACCATACTTTACGAAGGAAAAGTTCGGTTGTTGGGATATCATCCCCAAACGCAAACACCTACAACATTAAAATTATTGCAACCAGGCGCAATCATCGGTGAGATTAGTCTACTACGGGAAGTTGCCTGTGAAACTGCGATCGCATCCACCGAAGTCATCTGTCTCAACTTGAGTAAAACCGAATATTTGCGCCTCCTGACTTCCTACCCAGACTTTAGCAACACACGCTTAAACCGCAGTCATTTAATAGAAGTATATGATGTTCTGGCTTCACAAGTAGAAAAGCAAGCCAACGCCGTCCTAAATTTTACAGAACTCGCGGAACAAGCCTTATCCAGAGCCAAAATATATTACCTGAATCCAGGAATCACCCCAGCCATCCAACTAGATAGAGAAAATATCTGGTTTCTCAGTGGCGGTAATTCAGTCAAAAATTTTCCTCCAGGTTCCCGCTTAGAATTAACAGACACACTGGAAATTAAAGAACCAAATCGCGCACGTTTAATAGGTTTATCTCCTAAAGACTTATCATTTTTAGATAGTCATCAAGTGGAGACGACGGTAAAACATACCCAACCCACTATCACCGATGACCTAGAGATTCCCTACGCCTCAGACCAAGAAATTCCCCAGCCAGAACCATCTGCCGACAAAGCGCCCCGAAAACGTCAAAGTTACCCATTCTTTAAAGGTAAAGGCGAATTAAATACCATCTCCGCCTGTTTTCAAATGCTCTCGAAACACCTACAGATTCCCTTTCGCCGGGAGGTGATTCGTCGCATCTTAACTGAACAAATCAAACGCCAAGGGACTATATCCTTTCCCGCTTGTGCTTACATAGCAGAATTAATCGGACTCAAATCCCAGTTAATAGACCTACCTATAGCCGCAATTACGCGCATTCCCACACCAGCACTCATTTATTATGATCATAGTTATGCTGTTTTATATGAAACAGGAGCTAATACTATTGTTGCAGGTGTGCCATCTCAAGGAATTGTCCGTTGCAAACCTGCTGAATTTGTCGCCAAATTAGATATTGATGAAAACAATTTACCTCCCCAGGTAAAAGTTTTATTGCTAGCTGCTACAAAAGAAACACCCCAAGAACGCTTTGGTATCCAATGGTTTATTCCTTTTCTGTCAAAGCATCGGCGAGTTCTCATAGAAGTTTTTATTGCTTCATTTTTTGTCCAGTTAGCCCAATTAGCTAATCCCCTCGTCATTCAGTTAATTATTGACAAAGTTATCGTTCAAAATAGCATTAGTACCCTAAATGTTTTAGGAGTATTGCTCTTAGTAGTCGGTATATTTGAAGCCTTATTGACCACATTAAGAACCTACTTATTTGTCGATACAACCAACCGCATTGATATGGGTTTGGGGTCACAAATTATCGACCACTTACTACGTCTACCACTGCGCTATTTTGAACGCCGACCAGTAGGTGAACTAGCCACTCGCATCAACGAACTAGAGAACATTCGCCAATTTCTCACTGGTACTGCCTTAACAGTGGTCTTAGATGCCGTATTTTCGATAATTTATATTGTCGTCATGCTGTTTTATAGTTGGCAGTTAACCTTGGTAGGTTTAGGAACAATACCGATATTTATTATTCTCACATTAATTGCTTCCCCCACAATTAGCAAACAACTACGCACAAAGGCTGAACGCAACGCCCATACTCAATCCTATTTAGTTGAGGTAATGTCAGGAATTCAAACAGTAAAAGCGCAAAATATTGAATTACAATCGCGTTTTTCCTGGCAAAAGCGTTATGCTCAGTATGTAGCGGCTGGTTTTAAAACCGTGATTACTTCCACACTAGCTAATTCTACCAGTAGTTTTCTGAATAAACTGAGTGCATTGCTAGTTTTGTGGTTAGGTTCTTATTTAGTCCTCCAAGGAGAATTAACCCTGGGTGAATTAATCGCTTTTAGAATTATCTCAGGTTACGTCACCAGCCCCATATTACGATTAGCTCAACTCTGGCAAAGTTTCCAAGAAACTGCATTATCCCTGGAACGTTTAAGCGATATTGTCGATACACCACAAGAAGGTGAAGAAGACCGCGACAATATTCCCTTACCTGCAATTTCTGGAGGCGTAAAATTTGAAAATGTTTCCTTCCGATTTGCGACTAGCGGACCCTTACAACTTTCCAACGTTAATCTCGAAATTCCATCGGGCAAATTTATTGGGATTGTCGGACAAAGTGGTTCCGGTAAAAGTACATTAATGAAATTACTGCTGAGATTGTACGAAGTGGAATCAGGCAGAATTTTAATTGATAATTACGATATTTCCAAAGTCGAACTTTACTCGCTGCGGCGACAGGTGGGTGTAGTTCCCCAAGAAACACTCTTATTTGATGGAACTGTTCAGGAAAATATTGCTTTAACGAACCCTGATTCCACAACAGATGAAATTATTGCAGCTGCGCGCATTGCTGTGGCGCACGATTTTATTATGTCCTTACCCAACGGTTACAATACACGCGTCGGAGAACGCGGTGCGGGACTTTCAGGAGGACAAAGACAAAGAATTGCGATCGCACGATCTATTCTACAACGACCACAACTATTAGTTTTAGACGAAGCCACCAGCGCCCTCGACTATCCCACAGAGCGACAAGTTTGTTTAAATTTAGCTAAAGCCTTTCAAGGTAACACAGTCTTCTTTATTACCCACCGCCTGAACACTGTCAGCCATGCAGATATGATAGTCGTCATGGATAATGGCAGAGTTATAGAACAAGGAAGCCATCAAGAATTAATGGCTGCTAAAGGTCATTATTTCTATCTTTATCAGCAACAAGAAGTGAATTTGTAACTCTATTAATCATTTTTCCCCAAAAAATCAAATTTCTTCCAAAATCTAAAATCTAAAATCCAAAATCCAAAATTGTATGACTCAACTTAATGGACAGAGCAACGGTCATAATGGCAACGGTAAGGCAAAAAACGGTGTCAAACCAGATGCGCGGGTACTCACATCTTTAGCTAAGGCTCCTGATCAGCCTTTTGCCAATGCCGACTATACTAATTTTGAGCAATCAGTTGTGTTACGCCAATCTCCAATTTGGTCACGCACAATTATGATGACCTTAATAGGGCTAGCTTGTTTTGGCATTATTTGGGCTAACTTCGCCAAAATTGAACAAGTAGTTCCTGCTACAGGACAACTCAAACCAGAAGGAACAGTCAAAGAAGTTCAAGCTCCTGTGAATGGAGTCGTAAAATCTGTTCATGTCAAAGATGGAGAAAAAGTCAAGCCAGGAGACTTGCTACTAACCTTTGAAACCGTTGCTACCGTTGCCGAATTAGATTCTTTAAATAATGTTCGCACGGCGTTATTAGAAGAGAATCAAATTTATCGCCGATTAATGGCAAATAGTTATACAACAGCATCTGAAGTAGAATTTTCAGGTGGTAAACTACCAATAAATGCCGAATTTCTGTTAAAAAGTAGGACAGCGCTAGTTAAAGAAAATGAATTGTTACGTGCTGAATTGAGCAACGTGAATACAGTTGCAGGTTTAGGAGTGGATGAACAAAAACGTTTACAATTTGCTCAAAGAGAATTTGATTCTCGTTCGGCTGGAAGACAGTTAGAAGTGGAGAAAACTAAGAAAGAACTTGCTCAAATACAAGTCAGAAAGAATAATACTAAATCTAGTCTAGCTATTCAGCAGGGTATATTAGACAAAATTAAAGTTCTTGCCGAGGAAGGTGGTATTTCTCAGCTTCAATATCTCAATCAGCAACAACAAGTGCAAACCCTCACAGCCGAAATAGCGCAATTAGATGAGGAACAGCAACGTCTCCAGTTTGGAATTGAGCAAGGACAGCAGGAACATAAAAATACTGTGGCTGCTTCTGGTAAAAATGTCTTAGAAAAAATAGCTGATAATAAAAAACGGATTGCAGAAATTGATAGCCAATTCATGAGAATTGTGTTAAGTAATGAACAAAATTTGGCAGATTTAAATAGTAAAATTTCTCAAGCCAAGTTAAACTTTGAATATCAAGAATTGCGCGCGCCTGTAGCCGGAACAATTTTTGACTTACAAGCCAAAAACCCAGGTTTTGTCGCTAATGCTAGTCAAATAGTTTTACAAATTGTCCCTGATGATAAATTTATGGCTGAGGTTTTTATTACCAATCAAGATATTGGTTTTGTGCGGGAAGGAATGCATACGGATGTGAGAATTGATTCTTTTCCTTTCAGCCAGTTTGGGGATATTAAAGGACAAGTAGTTAGCATAGGCTCAGATGCTCTACCACCAGACGAAACATATCGATTTTATAGATTTCCCGCCACAATTAGTTTGGATGAACAATATTTAGATATTAATGGCAGAAATATCTCCTTACAGTCAGGAATGTCTATTGTCGCTAATATTAAGGTCCGGGAAGAACGTACTGTCATGAGTCTCTTTACCGAAATGTTTACTAAACAAGTTGATAGTTTGAAAGAAGTCCGTTAATTAAACTCAAATTTTATTGTGGGATGGGTGTCCCCACCCGTTCCTTAATCAGAGAGGGCATCTTTGCCCTCCCCACAATATGGATAATTGATTTCTGGGAAATCTTTTAATTAATCTGTGTTCATCTGTGGTTTCTAACTTCCTCAGTACCCACCTCGCAATCAGCGATGATTGAGATTTAAGGAACTTCAATGGGAATCAAACTGTTTTCTGGCAAATAGTCGCGGAAATGTTCTTCATCCGCTAGAACTAAAGCTAGACGCAGGGGATAATCTGGCGAGATTTGCAAATCAGCCCACGGGACTGCAATTTCTAAACAGTTATTTAAAGCGACTTGAGCGCGGCTAACACGGGAATGCCATTGATAATGTTCTCCAGCTTCGTGAAACTGGATTGATTGCGTGAGTAAATTAATTTCTAGATGGTGGTGGTAGTGGTAATTAAGTGGCGCGATGTCTGGCACATCTGCGATGGGAATGGGGCTATTGTGCATTGTCCTATCGGGATAGAACCACAACAAATTTAACTCTTGTGGTAAATCTCGTCCAGGGACAACACCATTTTTAAAGTCCACCCGCACATAGAAATTCAGGTGATCTACCCCATACCAGAGTCGCTGAATGACGCTGCTATTATGCATGGTTCCCCGCGCCCCGCCGATTTCTATGCGTCCGGCTTTGTCCCAGTCCTGTTCATCACCCTTACCATCAATGGCGGGATGAATAAACCCTTCTGGCCGATGGTTTGCTCGTGATTCATGAACTTCTAATGGTTGTCTGAGATAAGATGGTGCGGGTTCATTTAAGGCGTGGTAAATTCCTAACAAATGTTCCCTAAATAATTGGTCGAAGATGGCATCCTGGTTTGAAGAATGTCCTTCACCAAACCACCAGAACCAATCGGAACCCTCGGCGGCGTATAAAGATTCCCAGGCGGCTGGGTTAGTTTCTTCGGTGGCTTCGGGATGTTTTGCTAGTGTTTCCCTGGCGTGGGTGAGGTAGTCCCAGGCGCGATTTTTGGCGGGATCTCCTATCCAGGTGGTGAAGCTACCATCTACCCAAGAACCACTATGTAGCTGTTCTCCGGGAATGGTTGCAGTGGCGGGAAATTCTTGAATAAATTCGGAAACTGTGACGAGTTTCAGATGGGGTTCGTTACTTAAGCTTTGATACAACGCTTCTAAGAAGGGTTTGCCGTCTTGGGGATAATACTCCCAGCAGTTTTCGCCGTCTAAGGCAATGGTGACTAGCCAAGGTTGTTCGCTGTCGCTTTCTCTTTGCATTTTAGCGATCGCTTGCAGGTGTCCCACTAAGTCAGCTGCTGCCTCTTTGGCCGGCATTGCACCGTAGGTAAAGCCAATCAAATCTGATAATCTGTGGTCACGAAAGACAATAGATAAATCACCGGCGGGAGTTTCTAAGCGATAGGGTCTGTATAATAATTCTGGTTTCTCGACGTTCCCTGCCCCATCCCGATGAAAGAAGTGTTTCAAAGACCACCCCAAAACCGCTTCATCTGAGCAAATCCACTTAAAGCCTTGTTTAATAATATAGGGCAGAATTTCCGGGCTGACTGATTGTTCTGAAGGCCATAAACCCCGTGGTTCTTGCCCAAAACGATCCGTATATAATTCCCAAGCTTTACGCAAGTGACGGGGAATGTCTTCTACCCACTGAAACCGCTGGTGAGGTAGTGTCATCGAAGGCACTGCTATTTGCCCGGAGTTGGTATCAGCTAGTAAGGGCAAAATCGGGTGAGTGTAAGGCGTGGTGGTAACCTCTAGCTGCCCGGATGCTTGCATTTTCCGGTGTTGGGGAATAATGCGACCCAGAATTTGGCGCTGTTTGGAATAGATGCGCTGGCGATCGCTTAAAGTAAAATTTCGACCTTGTTTTAACCAAGCGGCAATTTCCGGGTCATCCCAAAATAAAGGATCAATCCACGCCAAATTGTGCCAAGCCAGTAAATCGCTGTAATCTGGCAATTCCCAATTAGCCAAACACCAAGCCTGCCCTTTTTCCTGTCTTTGGTAATACAACTCGGCATAGCGGGGATGGGGATCAATCAAAGTATGGTGATTGGCATCAAAAAAGTGTTGGATAATAAATTCTTTTTGTGCCTGAGTTATTTGAGCATCTGGTGTCAAACTAGCCGTGAGATACGGGTCAAAAGCCGTCCCGGCAATATAATCTTCCAGTTGTAATATCAGGGACGGAACTAAATTTACGGTCTGGTGTAACTTCGGATACTTTTCCAGAATTAATATTAAATCTAAATAATCCTTGGTTCCATGCAATCGTACCCAAGGCAATTGGTAATGCTGACTAGTAGAAAGTGAAACACCTCTGTTAGGGGACTTGTACAGAGGTTGGTGTTGATGCCAGATAAAGGCGATATGTAATGGATGAGACATAGTGAATGTTGATTCAGGGAAAATGGGCATCAGCTTCGCCGAACGTCCGAACGGCAATGGGGCCTTGGTTATTCGCGTTATCGCCCATCACCCCATCACCGCAGCCGCTAGATTATTTGCTCAATTTCGGCGATTTCCGGAATAAGTTCCTTGAGGCGACGTTCAATACCCATTCTCAAGGTCATTGCGGAACTAGGGCAAGAACCACAAGCACCTTGTAAGCGCAGTTTTACAATCGGACCATCAAGTTCGACAAGTTCCACGTTACCGCCATCAGACATCAGGTAAGGGCGCATTTCATCTAAGACTGTTTCGACGTTTTCAATTGTCAATTCCATTGTGTGAGTCCTCTTTGGGTAAGAAAATTTTGATATTCAAAGTTTGTTAACTTAATTTTAGATACAATTGTCCCTATATTGTGTATTAACCGGAGTTGAAAAGCTAATAGTCATGCATTGATGACTGAAAAGGCAAAGTCTGCTGGTATAGTACCAGACTAAACTTCATATATAAATAATTTCAATCAAGATCATTAGCAGAAACTAAGACTGGTTGTTGATACAGAGGCACTGTGAATGTGACTGTGGAACCAAGTCCTTCGCCGAGACTGTAAAAATGTACTTCACCGCCCATAGCTTCTATCAGCTTCTGGGATATGGCCAGTCCCAAACCTGTACCGCCGTACTGCCGAGTCCGGGAACCATCTACCTGAGAGAATAATTGAAATAGTTTGTCTTGTTTGTCCAGGGAAACACCGATACCCGTGTCGGCGACTCGGACTCTCACCATCCCTGGGAATTGCTGATCTTGAAATTGCGCCTTCTTTAAGACTAAATCAGCGCTGACGGTGATGCCGCCTTCGTGGGTGAATTTGATCGCATTGTTCGCCAAATTCAGCATAACTTGTAACAACCGCTGGTAATTCCCTTGGACAATAATTTCATCCGAGGTGGGAAGCTTATCAATCCGAAAGCTGAGGTTTCTGGACTCGGCTAGGGGACGCAGAAAATTTTCCACATCTTCAAATAGCTCATCAAGCTTGACTGGAGAGCAAACTAGCTCCATTTTGCCGGCTTCGATTTTGGCTATATCTAAGATATCGTTGATAATATTCAGTAGATGTATTGATAGATGATGGGCTTCCCAGATGAACTGATGTTGTTCTTCAGGATCATCTGCCATACCTTCCAAAATCAGCTTCAAAAATCCGATCATGCCGTTGAGGGGAGTGCGAATTTCATGGGATACATTCGCTAAAAATTCGCTTTTGAGCCGGGAGGCGGCTTCGGCTTTTTGACGGGCGGCTTCTAATTCTTTATATAAAGTAGCATGAGCGATCGCTGTACCCAACTGATCCGCAAACTCTTTTGCTAGTTCTAGTTCTGCATCTGTCAACGGGTCAATTTCATCCCTGAGACTGATGGCAATCAATCCGTTGGCTTGGTCTTGATAGCAAGTAGCCACTACTAAGACTTTGTGCTGGTGACACAGATTATACCCCGACACTTCCATAACGATGGGTTCTAGAGTTTCCAATGCCTCAGCAAAGGCTGGCTCAGAAGTGACATCTATTTCTAAGCCAAGCATCGAAGCTCTCTCTGGCTGATGATACTCTGCTATTACCCGGACTCTAGAACTAGAAGGCTGGTAAGGACAGATAATGCACCGCTCTAGCCGTAGCGCTTTCCCCAAACTGTCAACTGTTTTTTGCCAAATAACATCTAAATCCAAAGTGCGCCGAATATTTCTGGTAATTTTATTTACCAATTTCTGATATTGCTGCGTTCGTCCCGCATGACGCAGTAAACTTAAAGCCAATTCTACCTGTGTAAGTTCTTGTGGTTTCGCCTTAACTTCTTGTGTGTGGGGTATAGATTGCAATAACCGTCCCATAACTAAAACTGTAGTGGCAACGGTTCCTAATGGCGGCATTACCGGAGAAATTACCAACTCCAACTCAAACAATTCTTGGCGGTAGCTAAACCAGCATTGCAACTTCTCCGGGACCAAAGTATTTAAAATCTGGTGCAACCGTTCTAAATAAGCACCATTGTCTACAGGAACAAAAACTTTGTCCTCTTTGCACTGATTAACTATTTGCTTGGGATTTAATCCTAACAGTTCGCTATGCTGCCAATAAAATGTCAGGTAGCGCCCCGCCCCATCTTGCGTGTACACCAACTCGGAACCTAGAGTTGGCAAGGAGCCATCGGTTTTATTAGTCGAGTAGTCCAGATTTTGGGGAAATAAGTTCGGCAATTGGGAGTTAGCAGTAATAGTCATTAATCGAGTTGGATAGACAAATGGCAACTCAAAACAGTTGTGCTAAAGCCGCTCAAAAAAATTTGGCGTAAATTATTACAGCTTTGGCATCCTTACATTGGGTATTTTGGCGTTGATTGGATCTAGATTGACAAACTTTACCTTTTTTTCATTTACTATTTACAGCTTGTTTATTAATGTCAATCATTCCATTCACCCCGTGGCGGCACAGGTATGCGACGAGGGGTGCGTGTCAGTTCATCATCTCTGGGAACCTCACCGCGCAACCATTGACGAATCGCCACTTCAATCACTTTACTGGGGTCGTTGGTTAAGTGCTGAATTTGCTCTACTAACTCCGAGTCCAGGCGGACAGCGATTTCTACCTTGTCGGCTCGTTTTGGCTCCGCTCCGGTAGGTTTCTCTTTCATATTCATAAGTTTCTATACTCAGAGATTGTTGCCTCTAAAGCTTTGTCGCGCGGTGATTATGTACCATTCAGGTAAGTTTACTCACTACCGCTAAAGTGCAAATTGACTGCACAGTCAGATAGTTCCCCAAAAACCCACCAAATTCACAGCATTTGGTTTTAAATGGTCAAGGTCATCAAACTCGCTAGACAACGGCTCTAGAATTTGTGTGACTAAATCAGTAGTTATAGGCAGTTACGGAGTGTAACAGCCCACGATCTCTAGATGATTTACTTACATATATTTATTGTACGCTCCTGATTGGTCAATCCCATCATGTAAAATAGACTTTATATATATTTTGCAAAGTCAATTTCAAATTTTAAATTGTTTGACCGTGCCAATTTTAGATTACCGTTAGCGTAGCGTACTCAGCGAGTGCGAGTATTTGAGATCAGCCAAAATCCCAAATTCCCCAGATCCTGGTGGTCGGGGTCAATCTAAAATCCCAAATCTAAAATCCAAAATTGTTTAACTCTCGTAAAACAGCTTCTTTGCTAAGAAAGCATTAAAATATATGAAGTAAATTTCTTGTTTAACCTTGGTTGCTGCTTCAGCAAAGATAGTATATGACTGATGTTCCCGCAGATCGCATTCGCAATTTTTGTATTATTGCTCACATTGACCACGGGAAATCTACCCTCGCTGATCGCTTATTGCAAGCCACTGGCACTGTAGATGAGCGCAAAATGAAGGAACAGTTCCTTGACAACATGGATCTTGAACGGGAGCGCGGCATTACAATTAAGCTGCAAGCTGCCCGGATGAATTATAAAGCCAAGGATGGTCAGGAGTATGTCTTAAATTTAATTGATACTCCCGGACACGTGGATTTCTCTTATGAGGTGTCTCGGAGTCTTGTGGCTTGTGAAGGAGCGCTGTTAGTGGTAGATGCTTCTCAAGGTGTAGAGGCGCAAACTTTAGCCAATTTGTATTTGGCTTTAGAACACGACCTGGAAATTATTCCGGTTTTAAACAAAATTGATTTACCTGGGGCTGAACCAGACCGGGTAATTAGCGAAATTGAAGAAATTATTGGTTTAGATTGTAGTGGTGCGATTCTGGCTTCTGCCAAAGAGGGAATTGGCATTAATGAAATTTTAGAAGCAGTTGTAGAGCGGATCACACCACCTAAAGACACCCTAGATGCACCCTTACGGGCGTTGATTTTTGATAGCTATTACGACACCTACCGAGGAGTGATTGTTTATTTCCGGGTGATGGATGGCAAAATCAAAAAAGGCGATCGCGTTTATTTGATGGCTTCCGAAAAAGAATACGTCATTGACGAGTTAGGCGTGCTTTCTCCCACAGAAATGGAAGTTGAAGAACTCCACGCTGGGGAAGTAGGCTATTTTGCCGCCGCCATTAAAGCCGTAGCCGATGCACGAGTGGGAGACACAATCACTTTAACGAAAGCGAAAGCCGCCGCCCCCTTACCGGGTTATACAGAAGCGAAACCAATGGTATTCTGTGGGATGTTTCCCATTGATGCTGACCAGTTTGAAGATTTACGGGAAGCGTTAGGAAAGCTGGAACTCAACGATGCAGCTCTCAAATACGAACCAGAAACTTCCAGCGCGATGGGCTTTGGCTTTCGTTGTGGGTTCTTGGGATTACTGCACATGGAAATTGTCCAGGAACGCTTAGAGCGAGAGTATAACCTAGATTTAATTATTACAGCGCCTTCAGTAGTTTACCGGGTAGTGACGATCGCCGGGGAAGAACTGTATATAGACAATCCCAGCCGCTTACCGGGTCCCAATGAACGGCAGAAAATTGAGGAACCCTATGTCCAAGTAGAAATGATTACGCCGGAAACCTACGTTGGTAGTTTGATGGAATTGTCGCAAAATCGGCGAGGCGTTTTCAAAGATATGAAATATCTCGCCCAAGGACGTACCACACTGACCTACGATTTACCTTTGGCGGAAGTTGTCACCGACTTTTTTGATCAGATGAAGTCGCGATCGCGCGGTTATGCCAGTATGGAATATCATATTATCGGCTACCGTGAAAATCCCTTGGTGAAGCTGGATATTATGATTAACGGCGATCCCGTTGATTCCTTGGCGATGATTGTTCACCGAGATAAAGCCTATAACATGGGACGGTCAATGGCCGAAAAACTCAAAGAACTAATTCCGCGCCATCAATTTAAAGTGCCAATTCAGGCATCAATTGGCAGTAAAGTCATTGCCAGTGAACACATCCCGGCTTTGCGGAAAGACGTACTAGCTAAGTGCTATGGTGGCGACATCAGCCGGAAAAAGAAACTTTTGCAGAAACAAGCCAAAGGTAAAAAGCGGATGAAATCTGTGGGAACAGTGGATGTACCCCAGGAAGCTTTTATGGCTGTGCTGCGTTTAGATCAAAGTTAATTTACCGAAAAACCTCACCCTGGTTTTACTGTGCAAAACCTGTCCCTCTCCTTCTCCCAAAGGGAGACGCTATGCGAAGGTAAGGAGAGGGTTTTGTCTACTTTGCAAGTAAATGAAGTACACATCTTAATATGATAAATCTTGCCCGCCCTGAATAAACAATGTCCTAATCTCCTTGGCGGTTGCTATATTCTCAAAATCTCCCCTCTCCTTACCAAGCTACCGTGTACACACATCCTGAGCCAAAAAGAGTTTCCAGTCCTAAAAACAGAATTTAACTGTAAATCCGGTTCCCCTCCTCGCTTGCGGGGAGGGGCTAGGGGTGGGGTCTTATGACACAAAAAAGAATTTCCCGACTTCTGTGTACACCGTAGCCTTACCAAGGGGTGAGGTGATTAAAGATTTTTCAGTTAACGTTGCTTTTTGTAACGTCCAATGAGTTCTGCTTTAGCCAAAATATGATTTTCCATAGCTGCTTCTAATTGTTCCTTGGAAGCACCAAAATCCAGCCCTAAAGGCGCATCTAAGGCGTAAAGTTTAAAAAAATAACGATGGATACCAGTCGGCGGACAAGGAGGAGTATAGCCGAACTGGTCGGCATCATTTTGTCCGTGGATACCACTTCCCTCTAGCATCGGTTCTGTGGGAACTCCTTCTGGTAAATTCCTAGTCTGGAGAGGTAAATCATAGAGAACCCAATGCACAAATGTACGATTTGGGGCATCTGGGTCATCTACAATCAAAGCAAAGCTGCGAGTTTCAATGGGAACATCTTCCCACTTTAATGAGGGGGAAATACCAGCGCCTTCACAAGAAAATTTCAGGGGAATCATGCTATCGGCAGAAAAGCTGTCACTTAGCAGTTTCATTTTTTTGGCTCTTTAATCACAATTTTCACCAGTTATGTAGAGATAACCAGGCTGTAGTCTCCTTGTCCGCAAGGTATTCAGGGGTAGGATGATCAAGACATCAATCAACCGCATTCCTGGCTGTGTTTAGCTTTGAAGTCAAGGTGAAAAAAATATTGCTGTGATGAAATTAAAACCATGCTAAAAACCAGAAAGTCTTTTCTCCTCTTTCTGTGGTTGTGTTATTTTGATTGATTATCTCTGTCCAAAAATTGTCGTGAATATACTCACTACAATTACTATCTTTGTATTTTTAGATATTTATAGGGTACTGGAGAGTTTAGTAAATGAAGATACTGGTGCTGAGTTGGGAGTTTCCGCCGAGGATCGTTGGCGGAATTTCCCGTCATGTGGCGGAGTTATACCCGGAACTGGTGAAACTAGGACATGAAATTCACCTAATTACCTCAGAGTTTGGTCAAGCATCGATGTATGAGATAGTTGAGGGCATAAAAGTGCATCGGGTTCCAGTGTCACATAGTAACGACTTTTTCCACTGGGTAGTCAATCTTAACCAGAGTATGGGACATCACGGAGGGAAGTTAATTCTGGAGGAAGGCCCCTTTGATTTAATTCATGCTCATGATTGGTTAGTAGGAGATGCAGCGATCGCCTTAAAGCATAACTTTAAAATTCCCCTCATTGCTACCATCCACGCTACTGAATACGGACGGCACAACGGTATTCACACAGAAATACAAAGTTATATTCATCATAAAGAGAATTTACTCGCTTATAACGCTTGGCGAATTATCGTTTGTACAGAATATATGCGGCGAGAGATACAACAAGCGTTACACAGCCCTGGTAACAAAATAGATGTTATTTATAACGGAATTCGACCAGAAAAGAAACAGCACCGCGAAGACTTTCATGCTCAAGAGTTTCGCCGCCAATTTGCCGCAGACCATGAAAAAATTGTTTATTATGTCGGTCGCATGACTTATGAGAAAGGTGTATCTGTATTACTTAATGCTGCACCTCAAGTCCTGAAATCAATGGCAGGTGATGTAAAATTTGTGATAATTGGTGGTGGAAATACTGACGCTCTCCAGCATCAAGCCTGGGCTTTGGGAATTTGGCACAAGTGTTACTTTACCGGCTTTCTCTCGGATACATATTTAGATAAATTCCAAACCATTGCTGACTGTGCCGTATTTCCCAGTCTTTACGAACCCTTTGGAATTGTGGCGTTAGAAAGTTTTGCCTCTCGTGTTCCCGTTGTAGTCTCAGACACAGGGGGATTTCCCGAAGTAGTGCAGCACACTCAAACAGGTATAGTTACAGGGACAAACAATCCTCATTCTCTCGCTTGGGGAATTTTAGAAGTTTTGCAACATCCTGGTTATCGACAATGGTTGATTGATAATGCTTACAAAGATTTAGCGCAACGCTTCAACTGGACAAAATTAGCCCAGCAAACAGAAACAGTTTATCAGCGAGTCGTGGAAGAGCGATCGCAAATTATTTGGCTTTAAAACACAGTCCATACACGGTAATGGTTCCAGAATAACGCTGAAAATTAAAGTTTACTCTAGATTATTTGGCGTTAAAAAACAGTACAATCCCTATACGCTGGAAATTTCACCCTTTCTGGTGCGAGAGTTAGCAATAATTGTGGTTTGCACCAGCAGCTTAGTATGACAAAGGTATTCCCAAACATAGCAAAGTGGTTAAAGACTATAGGAACCATGTGGAAAAAGATGGGAGCCTCAATCATATCCCGTCTCACCGCATTCCTAAAACCCGACTACCAAGACAAAACTTTAGATTTACGACCCCCATTAGCTAGCCCCTTAGCCGGCCCTGTGCATCTTTTAGGTGGGGGCGGCCCCGATGTAGAGGAAGCTATTCAGTGGATGATTAATCAAGTTAGGGGAACTAATAGCTACTCGACCAAAGTTAATGTTGTCGTCATCCGCACTTATGGTAGTGATGATTACAATCGGTTAATCTATAATATGCAGGGCGTGAATTATGTAGAAACACTTATCATTAGTAATCGACAAGATGCCAACAAACCGGAGATTCTGGAAAAAGTCAAAAATGCTGGCGTGATTTTCTTTGCTGGCGGCGACCAATGTGAATATATCCGCAGTTGGAAAAACACCAAATTAGAAACCGCCATTAAATCAGTTTATACCAAAGGCGGTGGCATTGGCGGCACCAGTGCTGGTGCAATGATTCAAAGTGATTACATCTACGATGCTTGTGCTTCTTCCGAACAAGGTATTGAAACCAGAGAAGCCCTCGAAGATCCTTATCGAGACATTACTTTCACTTATAACTTTTTTCCCTGGAATCATTTAACGGGAACCATCATTGATACCCATTGTGACAGACGCAAAAGAATGGGTCGAATTATGGTTTTTATTGCCCGTCAAATTCAGGATGGCGTATCGAAAAGCGCTTTAGGGATAGCCATTAGCGAAGAAACATCAGTTGTTGTTGATAAATACGGTATGGCGAAAGTCATGGGAAGAGGCGCAGCATATTTTGTCTTAGGAGACCATCCACCAGAAGAATGCAAACCCCAAACTCCGCTGACATTTTCCGACTACAAAATTTGGCGCGTTCCCCGTGGTGATACCTTCAACTTAAAGGATTTACCCACCAGAGGTTATTATCTCAGAAGCGTCAAACGGGGGCGATTCGATTCAGACCCCTATTAAATCAGTTAACAGTTAACAGTTATCATGCCGATTTAGTCGGAAATCTTGTTGTTAATTAGGAACTGGAAAACACTATTCTACACTTTTGTGGTGCGGGCATCTTGCCCGCTTTTGGATTTACATTAGATTTTTAAGATGGACTGTAAACTTTGAACAGTAGAAATTAACTGCTTTGCTACCGTGTCTATTTCTTCAGCAGTATTAAACCGCCCAATTCCAAAACGCACCGCAGCATAAGCGAGTTTTTCCGAGTGTCCCAAGGCTGTCAGCACATGAGACGGTGCTGTGGTTGTGGAAGAACAAGCAGAACCAGAAGAAACTGCCATAACTGGCTGCAAACCTAATAATAACGCAGCACCATCTACCCCCTCAACACTGATATTTAAGTTTCCTGCTAGTCGCTGGGTAGGATGTCCATTCAGGTGAACCCCTGACAACTGCGAAAGTTGTTCCCATAATCTTTGTCTGAGTTCAGTGAGGCGTTGATTTTCGGTTTCTTGTTCTACCAAAGCGATTTCGACAGCTTTTCCAAAACCAACAATTTGGGGTGTGTACAAAGTCCCAGAACGCATTCCTCGTTCATGTCCACCGCCATGCTGCTGGGGTGCAATTTGGACTCTGGGGTTACGCCGACGCACGTATAAAGCCCCGATACCCTTGGGACCATATACTTTATGTGCAGTTAGCGACATCAAGTCGATTTTCATCGCCTGTACATCTAAGGGAATTTTACCAATAGCTTGGGCTGCATCTGTATGAAAAATTATATTGTTTTCCCGACACATTTCCCCAATTTCTGCCAACGGTTGCAATACACCAATTTCATTATTTGCAGCCATCACCGAAACCAAAATGGTTTCTGGACGAAAAGCTTTTTTTAACTCAGTTAAATCAATAATTCCATCTGGCTGAACTGGGAGAACAGTAATCTCAAATCCCAGAGATTTTAAATAAGTACAAGGGTCAAGAACTGCACTATGTTCTGTCGCCACAGTAATAATATGCTGACCTTTGGAAAAATAAGCTTCAGCTACACCTTTAATAGCTAAATTATTCGCCTCAGTTGCACCACTTGTAAATACAACTTCTTCAGGTGTCGCGTTAATAGCTGCGGCTAAAATTTCCCGTGATTGTTTCACAGCCGCTTCTGCTTCCCAACCGTAAACATGACCAATACTAGACGGATTACCAAAGTGTTCTGTAAAATAGGGAATCATTGCTGCTAATACCCGTTCATCTACAGGCGTAGTAGCGTGACAATCGAGATATATAGGACGAATAGACATAAATTAACTCAAAATTTTGCTGAAGTTTTTTAAAATACTTAGGACTTCGTACAATTCATTTTTTCTTTTTAATAAGGTAAATTGGTCAGACAGAGCATATTGGAGAATATTTTCTTGAATAAACTTTAGAAAAATAAACTCACTACCATTAGTCACACATCCAAACACAGGTTTTTCTGGATGAGGATTAGCTAACATATAAGTCAGTGCTTGGGGTATAGCTTCTAAAAGAGAAAAACTAGAGCGTTTAGACTCAATTACCAGTAACCAGAATTGTTCTTGAATTACCAGAACATCAATTCTACCTCGAATAATTTCTCCCTTATCCTCCGCCGAAATTTCAATTGATTGTTCACTTCTCATAAAAAAAGGTTCGTCATAAAACCCAGCCAGATTCAGCAAAGGTGATAAAACAACTAATTTTACTGTTTCTTCGGATAAAGGAGGATATTTTGCTAAACGCAGAAAATGAGATTTTATTTTGTCTAACTCTTGTTTTTCTAAATCTGTAATTCCTGGTAAATTTTCCAACCATTCGGGAAAAAATGACTCATTTTTAGCCTGTTGCAGACCAAATTTTTCTTCTAAATAGGCGAGTCCAACATTTTGCGCTTGAATAAATTGAACCATAGTTTTCTCACACTATATAATTGGCTTAATTAGAACAAACAATCAGCTAAAGATTTTACCTAGTTTCATTAAAATTTGTAAAACTTTATATAATTCATTTTCACGTCTATATAAAGTAAATCTATCAGATAAGGCATATATTACGGCTTTATTTTGTTTAATTATTTTGATAAATTGGAAATCTTCCCCATTCATGATTAACGAATATACAGGATAATTAGAAGTAGGCGCAGCTATCATGTAAGTAAGTGCTTGAGGTATTGCTTTCGCTAAAGAAAAACTAGAGCGTTTAGATTCTATAATCAATATCCATAACTTATTTTGGATAACTAATACATCAATTTTACCCTTAATAATTTCCTTAGATGTTTCTACTGCTTCTTCAAGCTTAATAATAATGGTTTCACTAATCTCTATAGATTCTTCTGTGGCGATGTGAAAAGGATAACGATAAAACCCAGCTAAATCTAGTAAGGGAGACAGGACTACCATTTTTACTGCTTCTTCTAGAAGAGGAGTAGTTTCAAATAAGCTGAGATAGTGACTTTTAACTCTATCTAAGTATTGCTTTTCTAATTCGGAGATTTCAGGTAAAGAGTCAAACCACTCTGTAAAAAATTGCTGAACTTCAGATTTCTCTAAAGCAAAATTTTCTTTTAAGTAAGCGAGGGTGATATTTTGTGCTGGAATAACTTGAACCATGTTTATTGCAACTGGCGAAAAGTGTTATACCCTAATTCGATGATAGCGCTGTTAGGCTCACTGGGGATTTGAAGTGGCTGCTAATTCTTGTAATTTAATTAATACTGCTTGTGCATGACCTTTAGTTTTGACATTTGGCCAAGTGTAAGCAATTATCCCATCAGGTGAGATCAGAAATGTTGACCGGGCTACACCCATATATTCTTTACCCATGAATTTTTTCAAGCGCCAAGCACCATAGGCTTCTATGAGATGATGTTCAGGGTCACTTAACAGGGTGATGGATAAATTATGTTTGTTAATAAATTTACAATGGGTTTTTTCGGAATCTGGACTCACACCTAATATTTTTGCTCCCAGGGCGCTGAAGTCGGGAGACAAGTCTGTAAAGTCTTTGGCTTCGGTGGTACAGCCTGGGGTGTCATCTTTGGGATAAAAGTAAAGTACAACCCACTGACCGCTAAAATCACTGAGGCTAATGGGCTGATTATTTTGGTCTGGTGTGGGGAAATTAGGGGCGGTTTGTCCAGCTTCGGGAATGTTACTCATGATTGGTGTTAGATGGGGATGGCATCAAAATTTTACCTTGTGATGACTAGATTTTTTTTAACGTTCGCGCAGCGCATACCGCAAAGGCGCAGAGTACGCAGAGAAAGAGACGTATCTTTTGATCTCATGTCAAACTATTTATATCTTGACTTTTATATCTTGACTTTGCGTCTTTGCGCCTACTCTGCGAGAACGCCTAACGGCGAATGCGTGAGATTTTCATCCAAATTTAAGCCTCGCCATGATTAAAATGTCATCTGAATTTAACTTTTTCCAACAGTGGTATCCTCTCTCACCTGTAGAAGATATTGACCCCACACGACCAACTTCAGTCACTCTTTTAGGAATTCGTTTAGTTATCTGGAAGCCTAAATCGTCTGAGACTTACCAGGTATTTTTAGACCAATGTCCCCACCGTCTCGCTCCTCTGAGTGAAGGACGTGTTGACGAAAAAACTGGTAATTTAATGTGTAGTTATCATGGTTGGCAATTTGATTCTCAAGGGATTTGTACTCACATTCCCCAAGGAGAGAATCCAGAAATTGTTACTAAAAATCAAGATAAATTCTGTGTAATTTCACTACCAGTTCGCCAAGCTAATGATTTACTTTGGGTTTGGCCTGATGCTAAATCGGCAGAAGCAGCCGCCAATACGCCGTTACCACTTTCACCTCAAGTAGATGCTGATAAGGGATATGTTTGGTCTTCTTATGTCCGCGATTTGGAATATGACTGGCAAACTTTAGTAGAAAATGTCGCAGACCCTAGTCATGTACCTTTTACCCATCACGGGGTACAGGGTAAGAGAGAATATGCTACACCCATACTTATGGAGGTTGTGCAATCAACACCAAAGTTAATTGAGGTCATGACTGCTGGACGCTTCAAAACTACTATCACTTTTGAACCTCCTTGTCGGTTAGAGTATGCTATCAACTTTGGCGACTCTGGAGATAAAAAAATGGGACTGGTGACTTACTGCATTCCGGTGTCTCCAGGTAAATCAAGAATTGTTGCCCAATTTCCCCGTAACTTTGCTAAAAAACTGCATAGGTTGACACCCCGGTGGTGGAGTCATATCAATACCCGTAATCTGGTGCTGGATGGAGATATGATTGTTTTACATCAGCAAGAAAAGTTTCTACAACAAAGACAAGCAGTTGAAAGCTGGAAAACTATCTACAAGTTACCGACAAGTGCAGACCGTTTGGTAATTGAGTTTCGTAATTGGTTTGATCAGCATTGTTTCGGTCAGCTACCGTGGAGAGAAGTGGGAATTATTGTTCCACCCAGCCCGCAAATTAATGATAACCGTTCTGTGTTGCTGGATCGTTATTCACAACATACCCAGCATTGTAGTAGTTGTCGCAATGCGCTAAAGGTTATACAGCGCTTACAGGTGGGACTTTTAATCTACAGCACAAGTATTATTGCTGGTGTGGCTTTACTTCCTGATGCACTGAGAATTAAGTTGGGTTTACCTTTGGTAATTACGGCTGCTTTAAGTATGGCTGCTTACTCTTGGCTGAAATTCCGGCTAATTCCTAAGTTCTACTTTGTAGACTATATCCATCCAGAAAAACTATAGTTTTATCCCAATTCTATGTGAGGCTGCGCTATATTTTACCCTCAGAATAGAATTCTGGGGCTATACACACAAAGCCCACCTACGTGGGCTAATTAATGAGGCGCATTTTCATCAATCAGGAATTATGAATTAAAAAATATGCGACGTGATTTTACTAACCGCGATGAATTGATAGCTTACCTGCGGGAACAATTCCCCAATGCGGTAGAAAGGGATGATCATATTAGTGAAACTGTGGGAGGACGTAAGGCGGCTGAGAAAGCACTACAAAAAGTTAATCCTGTGGATTACGCAAAAACACGTAATTCTTTAACTGGCGCTGTAACGAGACTTTCGCCCTATATTCGTTATGGGGTTTTAAGCTTGCGAGAAATACGGGATCATGTCCTGGAAAAAGTAGAACACCCCAATGATGCTACTAAACTGATTAATGAATTGGGCTGGCGTGACTATTGGCAAAGATTATATGTCAAACTAGGCGATCGCATCTGGGAAGATCAAGAAGAATATAAAACTGGGTACACCCCAACAGATTACGCTGACAAACTACCAGCAGATATCACCGCCGGGACTACAGGAATGGTTTGCATTGATAGTTTTAGCCATGAATTAGGTCAAACTGGCTACTTACACAACCATATCCGGATGTGGCTAGCCGCTTACATTGTCCACTGGCGGCGCATTCGTTGGCAAGCCGGAGCCAAATGGTTTCTAGAACACCTGCTAGATGGTGACCCAGCAAGTAATAATATGTCATGGCAGTGGGTCGCCAGCACTTTTAGCCATAAACCTTATTTTTTCAATCGTGAGAACCTAGAACGCTATACCCAAGGAGTTTATTGTCGCCAATGTCCCCTTTACGGTCATTGTGATTTTGAAGGTAGCTACGAAGAATTAGAACAACGACTATTTCCCCAAGGAGAATTTACCAAGAAACCCAATAGTCAAAGCTGGCAAAGAGGCAAAAAAAGTAAAAAATGAGTAAACCAATCGTTTGGGTACATGGAGACTCCCTGAGTCCCTACAACCCCGCATTACAAGAATACCCCGAAGCCCCAGCCATCTGGGTATGGGATGAAGCCTTAATTGCAGAATGGCAACTCAGCCTCAAACGCATCACATTTATTTATGAATGCTTATTAGAATTACCCGTGATCATTCGCCGTGGTAATGTGGCACAAGAAGTTTTAGCATTTGCCCAAGAAAACCATGCTGATTTAGTCGTAACATCCACCAGTCCCAGTCCCAGATTTAATCAGATTTGCGACCAAATAGAAAAAACCTTAACCCTAGAAACCTGGGAAACAGAACCATTCCTGGAATACGACGGTCACATCGACCTCAAAAGATTCTCCCGTTATTGGAAAATAGCCGAAAAACACCTCTTTAACTAAATCCCCCCTGCTCCCTGCTCCCTGCTCCCCTGCCTCTTAATCCCCCAAATGCTAACCACCCTCACCGACACCCAAAACATCCTCTCCGACCTCATCCGCCGCTACTCACCCCGTGTAGATTACCTAGTCATCCGCCTAGAACAAGCAGAAGGAACAGATATTATATTACGTGGCGACAAGTTAGAAACCCTCAGTGAAGGCATTTCCATTGGGGGACATATTCGCGCTTGTTATAAAGGTGGCTGGGGATTCAGTAGTTTTAACCAACTAGCGACAATTAAAGAACGCATTGAAGAAGCGATCGCCGCAGCTAGGATGGTAGGTGATGAAAAAACTATCCTCGCCCCCATTGATCCAGTACAAGCAATTTGCCAACTACCCCTCACAGGAACTGATCCCCGCAAAATTCCGGTGAAGCAGAAAAAAGAATTGTGCGATCGCTATACTGATATATTGAAAAGTCTTGATCATCGCATCACCACCACTTCAGTCCGCTACGGTGACAGCGCCCAAAAAGTAATTATTGCTACCTCAGAAGGAACTTTCATCGAGCAATCTTGGGTAGATATGGAAATGCGTTTTGCCGCCACCGCCAGAAATGGTGAAACTGTGCAAACAGGCAGGGAAACCACTGGTTCTCGCAAAGGCTATGAAGATTTAACCGCTTTGGATCAACAAGTTCAAAGTGCAGCCGAAAGAGCGATCGCTGCCTTAACTCTACCATCTGTCAAAGGCAATACCTACACAGTAGTCATTGACCCCATCCTTACTGGTTTATTTGTTCACGAAGCCTTTGGACATCTTTCCGAAGCTGATATGGCTTACGAAAACCCCGATCTCTTGGAAGTGATGACCATTGGCCGGCGGTTTGGGTCAAAAGAACTACAAATTTTTGATGGGGCTGCCCCTGAAGGTCATCGCGGTAGCTATTTGTACGATGACGAAGGCACACCCAGTAGTACTACCCAATTAATTCAAGATGGCATTTTAGTAG
This sequence comes from Nodularia sp. LEGE 04288, assembly GCF_963896525.1. NCBI lineage: Bacteria > Bacillati > Cyanobacteriota > Cyanophyceae > Nostocales > Nodulariaceae > Nodularia > Nodularia sp. LEGE 04288. The sequence goes on along the minus strand of NZ_CAWQOY010000108.1, from coordinate 496 downwards.
GACGTTTACATTCCCGCGAAACCGCAGGCAAATTAAACGAAGCCCCTACTGGTAATGCACGTTGTCTAAATTATCACTTTAACCCCATTGTCCGGATGACAAATACTTGGATTCAACGAGGTGAAACACCAGTTGCCGACTTATTCACAGATATAAAATCAGGAGTATATGCCCGTAACTGGCTAGGTGGCATGACAAACGGGGAAATGTTCACCTTTAGTGCTGGGGAAGCGTGGATGATTAGAAACGGTGAAATAGCCGAACCTGTCAGAGATGTCACACTTTCGGGCAATGTTTTCCAAACCCTGGCCGATATTGAAGCCGTTGGTGATGATTTTTATTGGGATGAGTCTGGTGGTTGCGGTAAAGGTGGACAGAACGGTTTAGCTGTGGGTTGTGGTGGCCCCAGTCTGCGGATTCGGGATGTGGTAGTTGGGGGGGAAACTTGAAACAGAGGCAGTTTGAAGAGGCAGGGGGGCAGGGAGCAGTTTGAAGA
>NZ_CAWQOY010000107.1:0-58659 GCF_963896525.1 Nodularia sp. LEGE 04288 | reverse complement strand
TCCTGACTAATTCGCGTAAACTTTCCGCGAATTAGTTTTCTGACTCTATTTCTCCCACACTTTTACTCACTCTCAATCCTTTAAACCCTTATCTCAAATTGCTTTCGGCTTATCTTAGTGCCATTCGTCCATTAGCGTCAACAATTCAAAGATTAGAAACAATTGTTCAGGCTCCGATTGACGCTATTGATAGCGGTGCTAATCCATTGCAAGTGATATTTTCGCCATTTAGCGCTGTGATTGGCAACAATATTCGAGAGGTTGTCACATATATCCTACTGGGATTAAACGGGGCTTACCAATGGGGCATAGAGCTAACAATGCTAGTGACAGCTTTAATTGGTCCACTTGCTGTAGGAGGATCTTTATTACCCTATGGTGCTAAATCAATTTTTGCATGGTTGACAGGATATTTTACCGTAGGCATGGCTAAACTATCTTTCAACATTATTGTTGGTTTTGCAGCTCAATTAATGATTACATCTAGAGCAGATCAACCATTATTTTTCTTGTTTGTAATTGGAATTATTGCCCCCTTTTTAGCAACTGGATTAGCTGCGGGGGGGGGATTAGCAGTGCTTCAACAAATCAACAAAGCAGCAGAATTTTACGGCTCTATGGCTATTAATATTGCTAGCACTGTCATTACAAAAGGTGCTGGAGCCGCAGGTCAAAAAATTAAGCCAGGGGGATAAATGCTTAAAACTAGAAATAAACAAGTGCCTTTTAAACTTCTGAGTTATGGAGATTCTGTTACTACAAAATTTGGAGTTATAACTTTAACAGCATTTTCATTAGCTTTAATTTCGCTAGTTACACAATTTTTAAATTATGGTGCAATTAGGAGGTTAAATAATCAACAAGTGCCGACATTAGTACAATTATCATCAGGGGAAACAATTCGCGCCCAATCTGTTCCTTCTACAGAGAGGTCTAATGAAGTAATTAAGAAATTTGTGTCCGATACATTCATTAGAATGTTTAATTGGGATGGTTTAGTCCAAACTTTTAACGAAAGAGGAGAAGCCGTAACTAAACCTGATGATGGTACACCTATCACAGAAGGGAGTAGAGATAGGGTCACAAGTAGGGCTTATGAAGCTTCCTTCGCCATTACAGAACGAGAAGATTTTCGAGCATCTTTTCTACTTAAACTTGCAGAAATGACACCAAATGGTGTGTTTAGTGGAGAAACTCAAATTTCTTTAATTCCTCGATTTATTTCTGAGCCTCGACGACTCAGAGATGGAAGATGGGAAATTGATTTTATTGCTACCCTTGTAACTTTTTCGCGGAATAATAATGCGGGAGAAGGAATTGCCTTTAATAAAACAATCACTGTTGAAGCTGTCACTACTCCACAAAATCCGCCAAATGAAACTACTGAATTAGCTAAAAAAATCTATGCGGCTCGTCAAGCGGGATTGGAAATTACCCAAATTGTTGACTTGGATTTACGAGGAAGAAATAATTAATTATGGCTAATGATATTGGTCTACCTGATGAAGGAAATACATCTACAGTAGATACCATTCTGAATATTGATGAGCAGAATGATTCTACCAATTCTGAAAATATTGAACTTGAAGAAGATGAAGATCCAGCCGAAAATATAACAAAGCACAATCTAAGGAACTCTCCTTGGTCAAAATTAGGTGTAGTTGGATTCTTCTTTGGAACTGGATTTTTGATGGTATTTTTGGTTTTTAGTGGGGTTTTGAATAGAAAATCGTCAGCAAGAAATGAAGAAATCCCCTCGGAAATTCCGGAAGAAACTCTAGCTAGAATAGAGAACAATAATGGAGATATTTTTGCTCAAGCAGCACTAGGAAAACAAGAAAGTGAACTGCAAAAAATTAATCAAAAACCATCAGTAACTCCAGAATCAAGCGAAAATCAAGAAACCATTCCAGAACCAAGAAATCCACCAGAACCGACAACACCACCAAATCCCTCTCCTCCCCCAGCCCCAGCACCTGTTAACCGTTCGGCGCAACGAGATGTTTCCCCTACTGTACGTCCTCTACCACCTCCTACATCTCGACCACAACCACAACCACGTAATGTTTCTGTTTCACCAGCACCATCAACAGCACCAGATCCTATAGCAGAACTAAATCGATTACGAAACGTAGGTTCATTTGGCAATATAGCTTATGCCAATTCAACGCCCACCGCAACTATCCCACAGCGTACTGTCACCAGAGATAGCGACCTTTCGGTTCAAGACAGCAACTTTGCAAGCCCCACTGGAAGCAATCGCCAAAATACTCCCAATACTGCTTCTAGTAGGATTGAGAGAATAGAACCTCGTTGGCAAAACCAGCGAAACCGTCAAACTTCAACAGAGGTAGAAAATTTTAGAATAGCTTCAGTCAAGAATTTGCCCCAGGAGGCTCAAATTCTTAACGAGCGTCGCAATCGTTATCTAGTAGTAGGGGAATTTGCTAGTGGCGAATTAATTACACCTTTGGTCAAAGAACAAGCCACTGATAGAAGCCAACAAAGTGAAGATCGCAAGCGTTATGTAGCAAGGCTCACTGAAGATTTAAAAGACAACGAAGGCAACGTTGCGATCGCCAGTGGCAGTTTAATGGCACTGGAAATTCTCTCGGTTGATGGTGCAAGTTACGCTCAGGTTCAGGTAACAAGTATTATTAGAGACAACATTGAATATCCTATCAGTGCTGGGGCAATTACTGTCCAAGGTGACGGAGGTAGACCTTTAATTGCCCAGCAATACAAGGATAAGGGTGGCGAAATTGCTCAGTATGACTTAACTGTTGGGCTAGTCAGTGGGTTGGGGAAAGTTGGAGAAATTATCAATCAACCTGATATTCAAGATGAGGTTGAAGATGAATTATTAGATGGAACTATCCGCCGCCGGACTCGCGTCAACAACAGTCGCCGCAATATTGGTGGGGCTATACTCGAAGGCGCATTCGGAAGTCTCAGCGATATTATTGGTCGTCGGGCGGAAACTTCCACTAGAGAAATACTCGCTCGTCCCAATGTTTGGTACATCCCCAGCAATACCAAAATTACATTTTTAGTCAATCGTACTTTAGAGCTTCCATAATTCATTCAAATTTCGATCTCTTGGATGCTTTTAGATGATCATGAATGCTAAAAAATTAAAACTCACGGGCTGGATAATCAGTTTGGGCATAAGTTTGATTGCATTTACACCTACAGTTCATGCAACTACACCCATTATTCGCAGTTTCAAACAATCTGAAGTTAGTGGAGATACTGGCACACTACAGACAATTAATGTGTGGAATGGGCATGGCGTGAGTATTTCTTTTTACCAGACTGGGGAAATCATCAAACGTGCTTGGATTGATGATCCTTCTCAAATCCTGATTGATACAGATGGTTGCTTGCAAGGAATTGATAGCAGCTGCGAAAATCCGGGTGCTGGTTTAATTCACTTGCGACGGATTAACAGAATCGAGATTCCAGGACTACCGCAGACTTGGGGGACACACTTAACTATTATTACCCAAACCTCTGGAAATCAGCGTCAATCATATCACTTCCGAGTTGTACCTGCTGATGGCAATCCTAAGTATAGTCAAGTGGCAATTATCAACGATCCACCACCTCCAAGAAGGCTACAACCATTACGTGCAAATTTCAATCAAGCACAAGAGGTGAGAGCGGGAGTAACAGTTGCGCTAAGAAATCAATGGATCAATTCATCAGACCCACTGCACCAACGTATCACGGACTTTATTGCTTACCTAACTCAAGGCGATGAAATTCAGGTAGCTGCTGATAAGGCCGTGGTGTCAATGGAGCTTGTGAATAAGCTGATTGAAGTTGGTAAAAATCCTCCAAAATCACCCAAAAAAACTCCACAAATATTTACAGGTATTAGTGATGAAATCTAAACAACAAAAAAATTGGGAAGTTACACGTTACCTCATCTTACTTGGTCTACTAGGCGGTTTATTTATTCATGGATTTGTGAAGCATGGTATTCTTAATCAGGCAATTAGTTTTTTGATGCCCAAAGCAACTGCTGAAGTTCCTATCATTGAATCAGAATCAGGATTCATGCCCGATTGGTCAAACATGAGATTCCGGGACATGATCATTCAAGAAAGCGGTAGTATATCTTTTCCAGGACAACAAGGAAATCAAAGCAGGACTTGGAATGCTGGACAAAGTATTGCTGAATTTTTAGAACTTGGTGATTTTGAAGAATCAGGCTTTAATTTGGAAAATCTGCAATTAAATCAAATAGCCGAATATTTAAATCTAAACCTTGGCAATTTAAAACTATCAGATTTTGATTTAGTTGAATGGCAAACCTTACCAGATTTAGCTAATGCTATCCCTCAGATAAAAAACCAATATGTTGAAAATATTCTTCCCCTTCGAGATTTTTTAGATAATCTCGGAATTACTACCAACAATCAAACAGTTGAACAGGTAATAAATTTATATCAGTTGGATAACAATCTTATTGGGGATTATATCAATTTAGACCAATACAATTTAACTTCTATTCCTGGCATTGAAAATACACCTATTGAGAAATTCAATGATTGGCAGGATAGCTTAATTGATGGAATACCAGGATTAACAGATTTACCTTGGAGTGAGCTACCAAATTTACCAAACCCAAATATGGCCTTTATTGGTAAAGTGGATGTAGTATTACGGGATATTGAAGCTAATCGTGTTCGTAGCATTTCTGGAAGCTATGAAGAAGGGTTTAATGTACCTTGTTATCAAAATAATTGCGCTCACGCAGAAATGGCAGGGGTGGGTGCAACTACTGGTGTACAGTGGATGTCCGGTAAATATCAACAAGTAAATGGTGGTTTTGGGATTTTAAGTGCAATTAATGGCGGGAAAGAACCCACAGGTCGGCATCCTTTTGGTTCTGGGTTTAAACAAGTAATTTGGGACATCAATGAAGCTGAAGGCAGTATGACTACTGCGATGTTTTTTAGGACTTGTAAGCGGATAGCATTTGTGCGTACTTGTTCTCCCTATTTTATTGGGCCTGTTCCTTTCATCAATTATCGGGAAAAAGACCCAATTATTTTTGGTAATCCGGCTTCTCTACCTTGAGAATGGCTCAGAGTGAGTTCGTTTAACCCTTGCGGTTGTAGTTTGTCTTGATCTTAATATCCAATTAAAAAGTGAGTAACCTACAAAATCAAATATCAACTCAAATTGAGCAGCTACAAGATCCACAGCATGATATTGGGAGATATACACATCATTTATTCTCTCCCAATGGTCTAGCTGTACTATCTATGTTAGGAGCTTACATCATTATTCAATTCTTTTTCGGAGATGGTGACAAGAAGAAACTAGCTTCTGGGTATTGGGGAAGTAGAAAGGAGATTGCTACGGCTCAGAAAAAAGCTAAAAAACAAATTTTAGCAACTAAATGTGATAGTGCTGCTTTGTATATTGGTAAGCATCCATTTTCTAAAACGAAAAAAGAAAAAGGTAGTGGTGGTCTTCCTCTTTATGTTCCTGATGTCCAAAGAGGTACAGCTGCTATTGGCGCTCCTGGTAGCGGGAAAACCTTCAGTGCCATTAACCCCATGATCTACTCTGCCATTGAGCAAGGTTTTTCGATCATTGCCTACGACTTTAAGTATCCATCCCAAGCGAAGATTGCAGCTTACGCTAAGAAAATGGGGTATGACGTGCATATTTTCGCCCCTGGATTTCCTGAATCTGAAGTTTGCAATCCACTCGATTTCCTACGTGATTCTTCTGATGCCGAAACTGCCAGACAAATTGCCACTGTGATCAATAAAAATTTTCGCATTCTCAGTAATAGCAATGAGGATGGTTTTTTTGGCCCCGCCGGCGATCAGCTGACGCAAGCTATTTTGATGTTGACTAAAGAGTTTGGTCGTGCAGATGTTATGACCTCTGCTGCCATACTTTCTAGTGAACAAATGGTGAAAAGGTTGATGGCTGCTAATCTTAATCCTTGGATCAAGATGGCCTTTGGTCAATTGTTCGGTTCCGCAGCTAGTGAAAAAACAGTGGCTGGCATTGTGGCTACCGCCAGCATCATGTTCACCCGCTTCATGGCCAAGAATACCTTGGGCTGCTTTGTCGGTAAGACGACCCTACCTTTGGAAATTAAGGGTAAGCAGATGATTATCTTTGGGCTGGACAGAGAACGTCGTGATGCGATCGCGCCTTTGATGTGTAGTGTCTTACACATGACTATTGCCCGAAATATCGCCCAAAAACGCCAAGACCCTTTAATAGTTGCTTTGGATGAATTACCCTCAATCTACTTGCCCGATTTATTCAAGTGGCTCAACGAATCTCGTTCGGAGGGATTTTGCGGGATCTTGGGCTGGCAGAATATGGGGCAGCTTGAGAAAAACTACGGTAAGGAGGTAGCGAAAACTATCCTTGGTGCTTGCGGTAGTAAATTCATTTTTAATCCCGGCGAACATGACTCTGCACAATTATTCTCCAGTTTTCTCGGAGATGAAGAAATTAAGTATAAACACAAAAGTCGTTCTACTGGTAGCGGTAAAACTAATACTACTACTAGCGACCAGGAAAAAACTAAAAAACTCTTTGAATCTGCCCAGTTTCTTAAACTTCCAGCAGGGAGATGTGTTTTCATCAACCCTGCATACTCAAATAAAACAGAGGGGTCAGTTCCGCTACTAAGAAGTATTAAAATCCCCAAGGCTGTAATTGCAATTGATGAATATAACCAAACTAACTGGAAAAAAATTGTCAGGTTATTGGCAAGGAAAAGTACCCAAACAGTACCTACAAGAGAGGATTTAGATGTAAGGATTCAAGATTTCAATAGTAGATTTCCTATTCCTGAAGGTCCTGTGGATACTACAGCCGCACAGAAACCAAATTACGAAAATTTTTCTTCTTCTATCTTTTAATTTCTCATGAGAATTAAAATCAAAGAAACTGCCATTACTGATTTTGCCCATAATTTTGAGCAATTGTCCCACGTTCAAAACAGGTTTTGTAATCTCTTAGATTTAGATTTCAATATTACCAGTCAGTTGGAAAAGCAAGCTAAATTACGACCATCGATTAAAAAGCCAGGTATAAGAGTTAATGTTAAATTTTCAGACATTATACCTGACTTAAGTTTAGAGTATTATCAACAAATCATAATTGAATATATTCAAGGGATTGGCTGGGATGATTTGCAATATATAGGTTTTATTCAAAAATCTGATGTAGAAGTAGAAATTGATATTATCTTTAATCGGATTATTTCACCAGATAAAACTATTTCCCTTCGGTGCTTAGGAGCTAATTGGCAGCAATATCAAATAATTCGGGACTCCTACATTAATATTTTGCAATCTTTATCCCCCAATAGTTTATGTTTGATGAACGCTCTTTAAACTTAGTTTCTTCTTATGTCAAGACAGAAGAAACATTAGTAAATAATCTTGAAGAAATCTGGCTTGAAGGCATTGTACCGTTGGTCAACGCGATCGCTGAACGGTTGCAATATGAGTGGGAACAAAGAGCCAAAATTGAACTTGGTCAAGAAACATATCTCATGACTCCTGATGGAACTGGGGGATGGAAGTGGGAAAAGGCAGATCCTCTAGCTGAAGAATATGACGACCTGGAAAGCGATCTTTGGACTACTGATACTCTCATACCTTTACTTTCACCCGCTACTACCCAAAAAATGCTGATTGGTTCTTCTGAATCCGAACAAGAAGAGCAAACTTTAACTACAATTGTCAGTTTTCCTCCTGCTCATATTGACGTTGCTCATTGGCAAGAAACAGTGGAGGGGAGCGCCATTCACCCAGATATTGCTAGTCGGAATTTTCGCAGTTTGCATGAAGATTCCATAGAACAGGCAAATGAAGCTTGGGAATATCTGATGTACAGTGACAAGCTAGAACGCACTAATACTGGCAGGCTTTCTAGTGGAATGCTGCGAAAATACGCTCACCTTGAACAAGGCGGCTGGTGGTGTGATGCTGGGGTTGATCCTCGCTCATTTACGGATTTGCAACCAGGGGACAAACCTGAGAGAAAATTGTGGGGATGTTTTAAACCCAACGAACTCAGAGAAAGCAGTGAGAAACCAGGAAAGAAAATTAAATACGAACATCCGCCAAAAACTGACCTGAGTATTTTCTTATTGGATGTCCCGGATGATGTTGCTGGGCGTATCTATAATAAAGCCGGAGTAGATCCTAGCGAGAGCGATCGCGCCAGTGGATTTTGGTATTGTGTATGGAAGCACAATGTCCCAGTCATTATTACTGAGGGAGCGAAAAAGGCTGCCAGTATTTTAAGTCAGGGTGAAGCTGCCATTGGACTTTCTGGGATTTATGGAGGGTATCGTAGTCGAGATGAACAAGGAAATCAAATACCACCAAAGCTACATCCTGAATTGGCAGTGTTTGCCACACCAGTTCGGGAAATGACTTTCTGCTTTGATTACGAAACCCGACCCAAAACAGTCCGAAATATTGAGATTTCCACACTACGCACTGCGGGACTTCTGGAAGCAGCCGGGGCTAAAGTTAGTGTCATTCGCCTACCAGGACCAGATAAAGGCGTGGATGATTTTATAGTCAATAACGGGGCTGAGGAATTTGAGGCTTTAGTTGACCAAGCCGAATCTTTAGAGGAATGGCATAAACACAATCAGAAAATCTGGGATGTCAAACCTAAACCTATTAAGAAAAAGTTAAATCCCGACAAAATTGATCATATCACTAACAAGTTAGTTAATAATGCCCCTGGAGAATTTACTGACCCAGAGGATTTTCGCTTCACAATCTTTCTCAAGGATGGTACTACCAAAAAACTTTACGAACAAAAAAACGGCACTGTTTATACTAACGCTGTCCGAGAAAATCTCACTGATGAAGAAATTCTCAATTTGGGTGGTAAACCCCGCACACCGTCTCAAACTGAAACTATTAGTGAAATTATCTCCGTAGAATCTCCCCCTGTTTCTCCAGAAAGAAACTCTTCCCAAGCAAATGAAGAACCGATACAATACTGGGCAAATCAAAGGGATGTACCAATCTTTAAACCAACCATTCCCAGAAAATTTGTAGCAGCCACGGAAAATAACTATATTGCTCTTGCTGCCAAACAACTATTGAATAATTATGGTGTAGAACATGACGACAACAGTTTCGTTTACAGGAGTGATGCTTTCACGATTAGAGAGTTTCGTGGCACTTATAGCATCCACAGACACGGGGATGAACAAGCAAGTTATTTTGCTAACCCCTTGATGCAGTTTCAAGTAAATCCTCAAGGAAAAGTCAAGATTCTGAAAAATCCCCACCAAATGCTCAGTGTAGAGCGTCAAGAGTTTTTAATGGTCGCCGATTACCTCAATCATGGCCAAGATTTGCCCACCCTTGATCTTGATACTAGAGAATTATCGAATAGTCTTGGTTCTTTGGCTCCCCAAGGAACCCAAAACATTTTGGAAAGTTTTCGCCAAGGTGAAATTCTCAAAGTTATGCACGGTACTTTAAGCAAAGCCAAATCTGATCAGGTGGAAATAGGAGACTACCGCATCCAGTCAGATAGGGACACAAAAGCAGTTAAGGTTTTTCTGCGTTTATTTAAACAAGACAAGATTGGGGAAAAAGAAAAAGTCAGATTTGAGTTGAACCGCACCCCTCAAGGGATCACTAATCAAATCAGAATCATGACGCTCGATGATCATGACTTAGCCAATCTTAAACAAATTAGTAAAAAATTTAATATAGAGGCTCCTTCTAGAAAGCCTAACTCACCTGCGAATGATCACACAACATCACCACGCGCACCTAGACAGGCTGATTCTGCTTATGTCTGTTCTCCTCCCGCGAACACTCGTGATATTCCTCTGCCACTGCACTCAGAACTAGCTAAAGTTTGGGAGCAATTAGAAAATTCAGTTGGTTGGACAAGTGCATCCAATCAGGGCAACAACGATCTCCGAGAAAAACTTCAGCAGGATGGTGGCAAGCTGACTATTGGTGAACAACGCGAACTCTACTTCAAATTTCTTTTACAGTCAAAAGATGAACAACTACTCAGGGGAAAAACTGAAATCATACTTCCGCCACTTACCACCATCATGAAAGACCTGAAAGAAATCCGGCGAGCATTTATTCATTCCACCTACACTCCAAACGTTAGCAAGATTGAAAAAACTCAGAAAAACCCCTTTGAGCATGAGCTTTGAAAATGATATTAGCAATCACGATGGAAGGTTTACAAATTTTGACGCGTATTGCAGGTTCATGAGGTATCGCAGCAATTTCCTAAGCGATCGCTTTCGGGACTTCGCTCCGCGCGATCGCCCGCCCATAAACTTCTTCTAGCACAGCCACCAATTCATCTATATGGGACGAGGTAAATAATCCATCTGGCCCCTGTGGTGTAATGTCGGTAAATGGAGATTCGTAGAGCAGCGCCGCATCCATTACGCCGTGTTCGGTGAGGTAGTCCACAATCATATTTGCAAACTCAATTTGATCAGAGTTAAACTGTTGGACAGATAGAAATTGAGCCAGTTCCTGTTTTGCTACCTCACGGTCTAGCCCCACCAAGGAGCGCACAAACAAACCCAGACCTTGGGATTCTTCCTTAGCCCGGAGAATATCTTCTGTCTCACCGACACCACTCTCTGCCAGTATTTTCTCTAGTTCTGACAAATCTGAGGCGGTCAGTTGCTTGTTTGTCCGCAGTTTAAAGATGACTACATGATCTTGATGCGCTCGCAAGAAAGCCCGTGCTTTAGCTCGGAATTTCTCAAAGTTATCCGATGCTGTAAAACCAGGTAACTCCACGATGATTTCATCCCCCATCACATCCTCAAAGTCGGTGTAAATCGGTTGGCGGTTCTGTTTCTCAATCAGCTTTACTAGCCCTCGTAATCGTTTGCGTAATACTTCCAGCATTGGCAATGTTACATCTTGCCACCATTCATTAGTTTGTATATCCTGGAGTAGAGGCAACTGTGACTTGACTAAGGGGATAGCTGATTTCTCTTCCAATAACCCAGCAAGTGATTTTACCTGTTCTCGTAAACGCTCAAAGGTAGGTTGCGATCGCAGTATCGCTAATTGTAATTTCAGCACCAGAATATCAAACCGCTTGACTTCTTCGGCTTCCGCTGCCAATTGGCAGGGTAAACCGGCTATTTCTTGGCTCAGTGCAGTAAAATCTTCCTCTGAGAGCGATCGCCAAGCTTCGGAACTTGTATATTTCTCTACCAATCGCCGCTTTGGACGGACTACGAAGTTTTCGCTATTCATCGCAGCCACTTCTGTGTGCAGGAGATTGGCTACTTGGCGGCGCAATTCGGCATCAGTTTTTGGTTCTTCATTGGCGGCTAGAGGTGCTTTGAAACTGCCTCCAACTTCACTCAGGCTGTCTGTACCAACTTGTTTGTCTAACTCTGCGATTAACTCCAAGCGGGTGGTAAATAACTGCTTACCCAAAGATTTACCGATGGGTGCATCAGTCGTTTCTGGATGATGCTGGAAAAACTCCAGATTTTGGCAATAGTCGAACAGATAGAAAAATTGCTTATCTTGTCCTAAACCAAATAAATCGGCACAGCGACGGGTTCCTCGTCCTACCATCTGCCAAAACTTGGTTTTAGAACGTACAAGTTTGAACAGCACCAGATTGACGATTTCTGGGACATCAATCCCAGTGTCAAGCATATCTACTGAGATAGCAATATGGGGTTCCTTATCTTTGTGGGAAAAATTATCAATCAGGTTTTGGGCATAAGTGGTTTGGAAGGTAATCACGCGGGCAAACTCACCCTTAAAATGTGGGTAGTTGATATTGAAGCGGTCAGCAATGAAATTGGCATGATCTTGATTCTTGGCAAAGATGATCGTTTTGCCCAGGCGATCGCCACCAGCAACTTTCAACCCCCTAGTCATCAAATGGGCTAGTACCTTGTCTACAGTATCTTGATTGAATAGCCACTTATTGACTGCTGCTGGTTCCACCCGCTCAGGTGTGTTGCCTTCGTCATCCCATTCCAGAGCATCCCAATCTTCTCTTTCCGTTTCCGAAAGTTCGTGATAATTAATACCCTGTCTTTGAAACTTGAGCGGCACTGATACAGCTTGAGATGTGACAAGAAAGCCATCTTTGACGGCATCTTCTAGTAAGTAAGCATCAGTAGGTACACCATTCTCTAGGTCAAATAGTCCATAAGTATTGCGGTCGATTTCATCTTTTGGTGTAGCGGTTAGTCCCAGTAACAGGGAATCAAAATAGTTGAAAATATTGCGGTATTTTTGGAACACCGAGCGATGAGCTTCATCAATGATAATCAGGTCAAAATGCCCGACACCAAACCGTTTCTGACCGTCGCGGGTATCGTCAATCAGCCCCATCATCGTGGGATAGGTGCAACCAAAGACTCGTCCTTCGGTATCTTTCTCTGTAACTAAATTGACTGGGGCGGCATCTGGGAGGTGTTGCTTAAAGACATTGATAGCCTGATTTACCAGGGCTACACGGTCGGCTAGAAAGAGGACACGTTTAGCCCAGTTACAACGCATCAGCATTTCTACTAAAGCGATCGCTGTTCTAGTTTTACCTGCACCTGTAGCCATGACTACCAATGCTTTGCGGTCTTTATCAGTCTCGAAGGCTTCGGTAATGCGGCGGATAGCACGAGTTTGATAATAGCGTTCGGCAATGCTAGGCTTAATATTGGCTGCTGCTAAGGATTTGCGGGTAGTCCGGCGCTGGATAAATAATTCTAACTCGGTTTTTTTGTAAAATCCCTGCACCTGTCGCGGTGGGTAATTGGTGTCATCCCACAGCCAATGCTCGTAACCGTTGGAATAGAAGATAATCGGACGCTGACCAAATTGGTTTTCGAGACAATCGGCATAGAGTTTAGCTTGTTGCTGTCCGATGCGGGGGTCTTTGCGGGTACGTTTGGCTTCTACCAGCGCCAGGGGTTTACCATCGTCTCCCCAGAGTACGTAGTCTACAAAGCCTTCGCCTGATGCGTTGGGCATTCCTGCAACTGCAAATTCGCGATCGCGGGTTTGGTCGAGTTTCCAGCCGGCTTCTTTGAGCAACAGGTCAATGAAGATATCGCGGGTTTGTGCTTCCGAATAATCGTGAGGATCTGGTTGGCTGCTGCTGGCTTTTTTGGCTTTGGCTACCTCCGCCCGTAATCGCTTCAGTTCTTCATCAAGTGCGTTTTTGTCGGCGAGGAGTGTGGAGAGTTTTTCATCGCGTTCCCGTAATTGGGTTTCTAGTTTCTGGAGTTGCTCTATAGTCTGTTTAGGGACTGCTGCGGTCTTGGGGGGTGCATCAAGTTGGAAGGTCAGCCCTGGTTCTGGTTTGCTGCTGCGTCCGTAGGTATGTGCCAACCAGTAAGCCACGTGAAACAATTCCCGGACTGCATGGATAGCATCGTTAAGAGGAATCGGTCTGGCACTGTGGACTGCCTGATTACCGAGTTTAATGATCACCCGTGCTTTGTTAAATACTGCTTCACCGACCAAGGTTTTAAAGGTAGGTTCGTGAATCAGGGCGCTCAAGTTGTCTTGATAAGGCAGTTCTAGAGAGGTATCGTGTTTATATAACCAGTTTACGGTTAACTCCAAGGCACGACGAGTATAAAAGCAAGCGGTACGGGGGTCGGGATGTACTGCATCAACTGCTTTTTGGGCGGATTCGTAGATTGAGGAGAATTCAGCTTGGAGGAAGGTAAACTGGCTCATGAAATGAATAAAGCTGTGGTTAATAAAAGTACAGCCTAATTCAGTATAATGCTGTTTTCAAGCAATGGAAACAGTCTGCGCCTCCGCTAGAAAAGCCAGTACAATATCACTCTCTGGAATCCCTTTTTTAACTAAGTCTTGAGTAATTCCGCATTCCATGCCATCGTATTCAATGATTACTTTCCCATTTTCGATAATTACATAGATCAGGTTGCCACGTACACGCCGCTCTCTATCCCAACCCACCTGCATTAGAGCATAGCGATCGCGCATCTCGTCAAAGATGGTATCTAAGCGAATGTTGCCGTGAGATGGGCGTAGTTTGGCATAATCACTAATTACCTGTTTGACGATTTCTCGGTAGGTCGTGATGGTATCCATTGGCTGACTTCCTTTTTTTCCAAATTTACAACAATTAGCTTTAAAGGTAGGTGAGCGATCGTTTCTGACCAATCTTTGTAAATGGCTAAGTCATTTTTCATTTTGGTAATAGCTCTGTAAATCGGTGTCTAACGACCAGATAAACACTTCACTCATGGGGAAGCGTTTACACAATTTATTAAATTCTTCAATAATACTGAGATCACCGAAACTTGTTCCTTGTGGTTTATCAGGAGTTTTGTTTCTGCAAGCCATATCAGGGAACTGGTTAATCCACGACAATATCTCTTCTGTGGTCGGAAATGCAGTAGGTGACCAAGGTGCTTCCCCTGTGAATGCGTCTTTAACTGCTTTAACAAAACGTAGGGCTGTTTTTCTTCGCATTGTGCCGTCGCCGTTTTGGGCAATGTGGTTGCCTGTTTCGAGTATGGTTGCCATAGGTAACAGAAAAGTACACCCAGAGTCCCAATAAGTCTTAAAATCTTCGAGGACTGATGTCTGATTCTGATTACAGTTGGGGACGTTGAGCAAGTTGAGGAATACGCTAGTGTCAATCAGGCAGATACTACTCATTGCCGTACTCCTGCAAACGAGACAGCCAGTCCATTGCTTGCTGTTTTCTGTCTTCGGGTGTGTGCGGTGACTTCACGAACCGATCCACTATCCCAGCAGTTACCAGTTGACCAAGCGGCCCTTGGGATATCAAACCTGGAAATTCGTCCATCTCCCCAAGCCTGACAAGGCGGCTATCTCCTTGTTCTGGATTGCGGAAACAAAACACTACATCACCCAGGGCTGCATCGGGTAAAGCATCCATGAGGGCTGGGTTGTGGGTAGAAAGCAGCACTCGTAATTTACGCTGTTCGGCAATATCTCGGATGCTGGCGAGGAGATGCTGGGCGCGGTTGGGATGAACGCCGTTGTCGATTTCCTCGATGACTACTAAACTACCTTCTGTAGCTGATAGCATGGCTGCTGCGATCGCTAACACCCGCAATGTGCCATCTGATAACAATGCAGCTTCACAAAAACGCCGGTTATTGCCAAAGGTTTCTGCTATTCGCACCATGACTTCATCCCGTGGACCCAAAAGGAAATCTAGCCCATCTATAGCCTGTTCTGGTAGACTCTGGATGAAGTTGAGAATTGCCTGTTGATTTTCGGGTTGGTTCTGCCATAAGCGATACAGGACGCTGGAAAGATTAGTACCATCTTCTTGTAATCGCTTATCAGATTTGAAGCTGTACTCGCGCATTCTGGCGGGAACGGGATCTAAAAACAGGATGTTCTTTAAAATTCGTTGATATTCGCGGACTGTCTCAGGAATTATCTTTTGGGATAAGGGGTACTTTGCATCAAAATGGGCAGGGGTGTCTAATTGCACGAATATAGCCATCTGATCGCTGCACGTTATTCGTGGTTTATTCCTCCCTTTGGTAAAGTTGTTATATGCGACACCAACATCAGTCCCTACTCCTTGAGAAGGCTGGTCTAGGTCATATAGCGGGACTTGACTTGTTGAGCCAACAATTCGCTCACTACTGATGTGCAGTTCTCCGTCACGTACATTCAGGGTTATATCGAGTTGGTTCCAATCATATGAGTCCAAACGGCAACCAATGGTAAAATTTGACTCTCCGCGATGGCACAAGTCATTTACTCGACCACGCACTACTCGGTCTGCACTATTTACAGCATATTGAATGCTAGAAAGTCTTTGTCCTTGTGCTAACCATGAGAGAAAGCGCAAGCCTTCAAGGGCGTTACTTTTACCTGCGGCGTTTGCACCTATTAGCACGGTTAAAGATCCCAGAGGTAAACGGCTGGTACTGTAACTTTTAAAGTTGGCGAGGGTAAATTCTGTCAGCATGGCACTCATGTCATAATTCTCCTCTAAAGGCTCGATGTTGCAGGGAAGCAAAGAGGGCATCAAGTTCGGATAGTGAGGCGCGGTGAGATGCTTTGAGTTTTTCTACGGTTTCAGCGCGACGGGCAAATTCTTCTAGTGCGGATTCGTAAATTCGGGATAATTCAGTTTGGAAAAAGGCGAAGTTATTCATTTGACTAATCTATCCCTCCCATCTGTCTTTCTCGTGACTTGTTCATAGCCTATTACTCAATACTTTTCACAGAAAGCTGCAATATTTTCCGTTAAAACTTTTTCAGCAGCTTTGAGTTCTGCCTTAAGTTGTGCCAGTTTTTGTTGTGTTTCCGCAAGTGACTTAACCATACTTTTTTGTGTAGACACGTCCGGCGGCACTGGGATGCGTAGTCGGCTGAGTCGATCTAAGTTTAGGGAAACGTTTGCCGCACCCCGCATGAGTGGAACTAAAAGCTCATCTTTGTGTGCTAGGAGGTAGAAATATACATACGGAACGTAAATTTCTACTTCTGGCTTGCGCGTCATAACTGCGGTTATTGTTGCTGCTGCAAACTTGCCACTCACGTAATGAATTGTCTTTATCGAGGCGTGTCCATGTCCAGTAGACGATACAATGGGAATACAAATTGCCTCGTTATCAAATGAGTATTGACTGTGGAACTTAGTCTCTTCCGATGATGTGATAAATGGAAATGGGCCATCCTCGGCTTGGGCTGCACTGATGTTACCTTTCTGAATTTCAAAAAGTTCATCCAAATGTCTTAATGGTACGTCACTTGGATATTCATATCCACTTAGGTAAACCCGCTCGCAAAGGTCGTAGTTATTTTTTACGATTTCCTCACGACTTACAAACCTGTGTTTAGATTTCTGAGGGAGATAACTGGTAGAATGACGATTTTGCCACAGATTAACAACCTCTGGAAGTTCACTGCCTAGTCTCACGCTCTTGACTGCATCGTTATTGAATCCATCGTTTTCAATACGGTAGAACCACACCGAATCTGTTTTACCCGCCCGACTGAATAATAGAATTGCGGTGGAGACACTAGCATAAGGTTTGAAAACCCAATGCGGCAGCGCAATCACTCCTTCGAGTCGGTTCTCCTCAATGAGAATCTTGCGTAATTGCGAGTGGGCAGTACTATCTGACTCTACAACGCCTGCTGGCACTATAACCGCCGCCCGTCCCCCAGGCTTGAGCAATCTCAAAAACAAAGCCAGGAATAGCAACTCAGTCTTCTTCGTCTTAACGATCGCCAACAAATCCTTAGCCGTGTTCTCATAGTCCAAAGACCCAGCAAAAGGCGGATTAGCCAGCACAAGAGTATAAGCTTCTTCATCACCAGAATGCTCCTGTGCCAACGAATCCTGATAGCGCACGTCCGGGTTTTCCACACCATGCAGCAGCATATTCATACTGCCAATCCGCAGCATGGTATTATCAAAATCGAACCCGTGAAACATCTCATGGTGGAAGTGTTGCTTCAGCTTGGCATCGCGGAGAATTTCCGGGTGATGCTCTCGCAGGTATTCATTCGTAGCCACCAGAAACCCGCAAGTACCACTAGCAGGGTCACAAATTACATCCCCCGGACTGGGTGCAGTCAGTTCCACCATCAGCCCAATAATGTGGCGCGGCGTGCGAAACTGCCCATTTTGTCCAGCCGCAGCAATCTTACTGAGCATATATTCATAGAGGTCGCCTTTGGTGTCCCGGTCTGCCATTGGGACACCATCGAGCAAATCTACCACCTTAGACAGAAGCGCTGGGGTGGGAATTGTGAAGCGGGCATCCTTCATGTGGTGGGCGTAAGTCGATTCATCGCCGCCCAAAGTCCGCAGGAAAGGAAAAACATGGTCATTAACTACCGCAAACATCTCCGGCGCGGCCAAGTGCTTAAACCTCGACCACCGCAAATCATCATAAGCACGCTTTTTAATATCTTCACCCTCTGGAAAAATCCGCCGTTCCATCGGGCGCTTGAGTCGGTTGGCTTTGTTTTCTTCCAGGGTATGTAAATCGTCGAGGCGACGCAGAAACAGCAAGTAAGTAATTTGCTCAATCACTTCCAGAGGATTGGAGATACCACCCGACCAGAAAGCATCCCAGATTTTATCGATTTGACTTTTAATTTCCCCTGAGATCATGTTGTGTTTGTCTTATCGGTAGAGTGCAATGAACAAAGTAAGCAGCGCCGCATCACATTTTATCCTCAAGTATAAGGAGGAAATGCTTAACTGAACTGTATTCTATTATCAATCAGCAACACAAATATTTTTGGCTCAAGATTCCATATCAATACAAATTACTGTCACGAAGGGATCAATTACTGATTCCGGGACATCAATTGTTAATTCTCCCAAAGGATTGGGATTGAGAATAGAATCCATAATTGCACAGCGACTGGTAAAATCCAGTGATGTACTATCAGCAAGAACATACACCGATTTTATTTGTTTAATTGGTATACCTCTAACCGATATGCTTTCATAAGGTTTCATTAACAGGTGTAGATAAATGCGATTACCTCCGGCACGCGAAGCGCGAACGCCTTTACGAGTTGAAGGGCCATAAAATTGCCAGGGTTCTAATCCTGGGATTGTATCGAGGATACTTTCAGAATTTTTAGACATCCATTCAGCGATATCTTGCAGACGCTCCAACTGCTCAGGTGGGATTTTGCCATTACCCATTGGACTGATATTCAGTAAAAGTTTACCGCCTTTCGCGGCTACTTCACACAACGTATGGATTAATTGACGAGAGGATTTGAACTTGCAATCATCAGGGTTATATCCCCAACTCTCGTTAATAGTTAGACAGGTTTCCCAAAGATGCTTAGGAGGTTGGGGAGGGATAAATTGCTCAGGAGTTGCAAAGTCTCCACAATTTGGCAGGCGATCGTTAATCAGAATATTAGGTTGTAAATCACGAATCATTTGCTCTAATTCTTGAGTTTGCCATTGCTCTGGAGTCCTTTCCCAACTACCATCAAACCAAATAATGTCAATCTGACCATAGTTAGTCAATAATTCTCTGATCTGATTAAACAGGAATTGGATATATCGCTCCCATTGTTCCGGTGTGGGTTGAGGGAGTTGGTCAAAACGATAAGGTTTATCCGCTTCTGTAAAAGCCGGATAGTCAGGATGATGCCAGTCACTAAGGGAAAAATAAAGCCCTATACGCAATCCTTCAGAGCGCATAGCATCAATAAATTCACGGACAATATCTTTTTTATACGGTGCAGATGCAATGGAAAACTCTGATTCCTGGGTGTGGAAGAGCGCAAACCCATCATGATGCTTGGCTGTTAATACGGCATATTGCATCCCTAAACTTTTTGCTAAATTTGCCCATTCTTGAGGTTTGTATTCCTGTGGATTAAAAGTATTAGATGTGCAGTGATATTTTTCGACTGGAATATCTTGGCAAAAAGGAAGACTGAAGACACCCCCCACTAACGGCCAAGATAACTCACATCCTTGTTGGGAACTGTGTCCCCAATGAATAAACATTCCTAGCCTAGCTGCATCAAACCAGTTATTTATGATCATGAAATTTTCAAATAAAGATTATTCTTTGTCTTCGTCAACAAACTCGCTACCTTCCCTGTTTGTTGCCTTTAGCGAAAGTTAGTCCTTAACTTCTCAGTTATGGGTGGGGAATTGTAGGTTTCAGTTATCTACTTAATCTAATTTGTGTTCTAATCATAATAATGGTTTTTTATTAATCATCAGAAATGTCGGATTTTAACATAACGCGAAAGTCCCCACCGTCAATGTACTCATAGGGTGGGGATGAATAGCGGTTGGCGACGATTACATCTGTGACCAATATCAACCTAACGGTTGATGAGGGAATGGATGTATTATAAGTCAACAATCTTTATTTTTCGGTTCTGGTAGGGTATCAATTAATTCTTCAGTAATTTGAGTAATTGTTTTATCCTTTTCAATTGCTAATAAGCGCAACTTATTGATTCTGCGTTCACTGATACGAATATGCAACTCTTTTTTTAGTCATAGCTAAGTACAGATTGCGGACATATTTATGTAATCATAGTTAAAAGGAAAAGGAAAAAGCAAAATAAAACAAGGAGGTGATTAGACTGTGGCTACTAGAAGAATGACTTTCCGGTTATATCCAAATATTCAAATAGAAAAACAATTGGGGTATCATCGGAAGCTTCATAAAGATTTGTTCAATGCCGCAGTCAATAATAGGTTTACGCAATATCAAAAATTCAACCACAAGGTTGATTATTTCGAGCAACAGAATTGTTTACCAGCATTCAAGGAAGTTTGGACAGAATATAAACAAATAAATTCCCAAGCTTTACAAGCAACCTTAAAGCGTGTTGATTTTGCTTTTGAACGTTGGTTCAAAGGTTTAGGCAAGCATCCAAGATTTAAGTCAATACGTCATTATTCAGGTTGGACTTATCCAGCCAAATCTGGGTATTCGGTAGAATCAAATGGTGAAAATGGTTACTTGAGCTTGTCTAAAATTGGCCGGATTCAGATGCGAGGGAAAGCAAAGTATTGGGGCAAACCAACTACTTGCACTATTGTTTACCGTAACGGTAAATGGTACGCATCTATTACTGTTGATGTTTTAGATCAAGTTCTTAAGCCAGAGGTTTTGCCAACTGGTGCGATTGGCATTGATTTGGGTTGTAAATCAGCATTATCAATTACCGATGGAGAAAATCATCAACAAATTGATGCTCCCAAGTTCTTCAGGAATGCTGAACAGAAAGTAAAAAAGGTATCTCAAGAAAAAAGGCGTAAACGCGCACCCAAAAGGAACAAGAAAGTCAAGGCTTCTAGAAGGTTCAAGAAAGTTCAGCTTAGAGTTAGCAAGATACTCAAAAAAGTTGCTAACCAACGTCAGAACTGGGTACACCAAGTGGCAACAGAAATTGTCAGCAGTAATAGCTTCGTCGCCACAGAGAAACTAGTAGTCAAGAACATGACCAGTAAGGCTAAGAAAGGCACACTTCGGCAAAGCTCAGTGACCAAGCGCAAGAAACAAAAAGCAGGACTAAATAAATCAATACTTGACGTAGGTTTTGGAATGCTTCGCAGTACCATCAAGTACAAAGTAGAACAAATTGGTGGTGTGTTCGTGGAAGTTCCAACTAAGAAGGTAAAGCCTAGTCAAACTTGTCCTAAATGTGGTCATCAACACAAGAAAACACTCGATATTAGAGTACATGAGTGTGGTGTTTGTGGATATGTTCAAGACAGAGATATTGCGGCTGCCGAAGTTATGCTTTACTGGGCAAAAGGAAATCTACCGGGGTTAGGAACTAGCCTCGTAGACGCAGAGTCGTCTAGCTCTACTTCATACACCCGCAAACAAGCAGGAAGTATGAAGCAACTAGGGACGAAGAAGCGTCAAAAATCTGTAGAAGTTTCTGCTAGCAACGAACTAAGGGATGTAGAAACCCATAGTTCAGGCGGAGCCAACTATGGGTAGTTCATAATCCGACATCAAAGGATAGTAAATTTATAGCCCACATTCATATCGGTTAGGACAGCCTTGATTACTCAAAGCCTTGAAATAACTGAATTTATCCGAGCGCAGCTATGCCCGCAGAATTTTACAGCCCTTTGCTATAACTGCATAGTGTACATTTTTCTCTATTTCCATGTCGGATTTTAAAATACGACTGAAAAAATCACCTTATGAAGCAGATTATTCTTTCACTTATAGCTAATGCTGGTGGTGTAGGCAAAACCACACTGAGCGTACACATTGCCTATGAAATGAGTCGGCTGGGCTTTGATGTCGCAATCATCGACTTAGATCCACAACGTTCTTTGGATGTATTTTGTGGATTGCCTCCGGCTGAAGTATCAACCACTTTAGTTAAAGTATTATCAAAAGATTTCCAAGGAGATTGGGATTTAATTTCGGTTTGGGAACAATCAAAAACTCAAGTTTGTCAGGGACATCCACTTTTAGCGGAAATAGCCAATGAATTAGTTATCCGAAAACGAGGAGAGTACACACTAAGCGATCGCTTAAAAAAATACCCCTTGCCCCACAATCTAGTAATTTTGGATTGTCCCGCTACTTTAGGAATGTTAAATGTTAATGCTTTAGCTGCCTCAACCCATATATTAGTTCCAGTGCAATTGGAAATGAAAGCCATTTCTGGTTCAGCAGAATTGGTAGAGTGGTGTATTTCTACAGGTGATGAGTTACAGTTAGAACCTCGCCCACCAATTTTGGGATTTGTGCCAAGTATGTATGATGACACCGTGGCAATGCACAGGCAATATTTAGAGCAATTGCCAGAAATTGCCGAACATTTACATTTAAAGCTTTATCCTAAAGTTCGCAACTCAAACGAATTCAAAAATGCCAGCGCTCACGGCTTACCTTTACAAAAATACCGTCCCAAACATCCTGCCTGTAGAGATTTTCAGCAAATTACAGATGATTTAGCAGCTTTAATTCAGGAGAAGAAATAATTGTGGCATTGCCTAAAATTGCTAACAAATTTAGCGGCGCAATCCAAAAAACAGAGCAAGAGCAAAAAGTTGTTGAACTGCAAGCCGAGATAGAAAGATTGAGAGCCGCCCAATCTCCAGATTTAGAAAATGAATTGCAAGAACTCCGAGAACAGTTACAAAATCAATCAGGAGAAGCACAAATTGATTTAGCTCTCATCGATCCTAATCCTGATCAGCCTCGGCAAACAATTACACCAGAACTAATACAAGCAAAAGCCCGGTTACTAAAAAAACATGGCCAAATTTCAGCAGTAATTCTCGTCCCACAGGGGAATGGTCGTTACACCTTACTAGATGGTCAACTCCGGACTGAAGCAGCTAAGTTGCTGGGTTGGTCAACTATTCGTGCAGTCATAGCAGCAATGCCTAACGACTTAGATCAATCGGCATTACTAACTTTTCTCGGCTTTGAAGATTTGAATCCTTTAGATAAAGCAGAAGCAGTATTTAAGGAAGTAATCAAGTCTACTGGTTTGGAAATGGATGAAGTTGCCACAATATTAGGCACGGTGATTAAAAGAGTGGAGAGAGATGGCAACAGTAAGGAACTCACAAAGTTAACGGCTGTCAGCGCCGATGAACAACAGCAAGGCTTAGAACTATTGGGGATTACAGATAGAGAACAGAGTCTACTACAAGTGCTGCTAGAGTTGGGATTAAATCCGAGTTCGGTGAAAGCTAATCTCATGCCGATGCTGTACCTCTCTCCAGATTTAAAACAGGCAATTCGAGAACAGGGACTAAAAGGCGCTCATGCTTTAGCGTTGGCAACTCTCTCTGCCAAGACACTAGACATATCAGAAAATCAAGCAGCCTCTGAACGGATGGCGGCCACTGATGAAGTCTTAAAGAAAAGTCTGACAGTAGCAGAAACTCGTGAACTCATTAGAAAAATTAAGACCAAGTATTTGAAGTCACAGAAACAGGAGTCAAAGGAAATAAAAACCATACTTCAAAAAGTTAATGGAATTTCTGAAGATTTACTCACTAGAGCCAGTAGTAAACAACTTCAAGAAATGCGCTCTCTATTACAGCAGAAATTAGCAGAAGTTGATAAAGTTATTGCCGTGACTGAATGGTGAGCAATTTTATTGGGTGCGAAATCAACCTGATATGGTTTGAGAATCAGTCCCTATTTCACAATGTAAGGGGTGACGCTGCTGTAGGATGGTCATCTCTGTTTTAATAGAATAATCCAGATGAAAGTTTAATGCCCTGAGTGTGATTCCTTTTGGTGGGCTGCGCGATAGCGAAGCGCTGCTGCAAAGCAGATCGCCTAGCTCAATAATTATGGAGAAAATATCAACAATTTACGAATAATGCAAAAGCTGACATTTTTACCATCTTTAATAACGGCACTAACAGCGCTCACACTTACCAGTTGTAGCATCGTTACTGCTGAAGAGTATGAAGCTACAGCGCTTACCAGTTATACCTGGCAAGTGAAATATGCCAATAACTTAACCAATGCACCACAGCCACGGATTGAAACCTTTGCAAATGCTTCAGTGTTAAATCAGAATGGATTAAAACCATCAGCAGCAGCAGTTGTTGGTCCAGATGACCGGGGTTTGTGGTGGCCAACTGTGCCACAAAAACCAAGTGTGGATGAAGTAGAACAACGCAAAAAACCTCAAGAAGAGGCGGGTCAACCTGAATTATTGAAAGATGTCAAATATCAACTGACCTATAAAGATGGTGAGCAACAAAGAACACTACCCACCAACTATGAAGTTTACCGACAGGTGGTGAAAGCATACCCTTCTCGAACACCTTTGGAATTGACTTTGGGCGTGAATGATAATTCAGTTGAAAAGGCTGAAACTATAGCCAGATAAAGCCTCGGCAATTTTTGAACTTGTGGCTGGGCGACAGAATATTTGAGATATTTCTTGTTGAACAGTTGAAATCGTAGGCGAACCATAAGCGATTTATGTGTTATCCCGCATTTCTTACACTACAGAGTTGCAATTACCCAGAATCTTTACCCAGTAGATATTTCGGAGATTTTTGACAGGTTATTTTTCGATGAAGTCTGAAGAACCGGAATCTAGATTTTACAAGGGTTTGAGAATTGTATTGACAAATTCGGGTTATGTGGCGATCGCTCACGCCTCATATTTCTAATATCCAACTCCAATAATTGCATTAATTAAATAGTGTGTAAATATTCATAGAACTCCTATAAATTACTAACTAAAATTAATTTGGGACACAAGCAGGTACTATATAGGGGTTAAATATACCCCAAAAAGAGATTAGAAACTGGTAAATATCTCCTTTGACCCCTATATATTACCTACATACACCCTATACAGGAGTCTTTTAGGGTATATATTGCTAAAATAAATTAATTTGGGGTATATATAGGTGTTACTTAGGGGATAAATATACCCTAACACGAAAATTGAAAATAATTGAAAATTTAGCCCCCATATAGGGTATATATAGGTGATGCTTAGGGTCTTTTTGTACCCCACTGCTTTTTGTACCCCACTTAACCCCCATGCCCAACATTCACGCCTTGCAAAAAATTTTTCCAGCAGGATTCGATAACGGTTACGGCAGCCTGAAACTTTTCGTCGATGGATTTGAAGTCGTTCGCATCCCCAGCTATATTTCCACCGCAGAGATGGAAGATGTTCCAGGAAGAATAATCTTAGACGGTGCTGCTTACACAGTAGGAGAATCTGCGTTTCGTACAGGTTATCATTTTGATCGCAACACTGACCACAACGAAAACAAAATTAAAAATGCACTGTTGATGTTACTCGGTGGATTAGCACATCTGCCACATCGTAAAGCGTGGCATTTAAAATTAGTCGTCAGCTTACATGACATCGGACTAGCAGAAAATTTAAAACAAGAACTCAACGGAGAATATCAACCAATCCTGTCCGGGAAAAAATCAGATGTCACTATAGAAATTCTCAAAGTTGTCCCAGAAGGAATGGGTGCATTGTTTGGGCATCCGCTTCCCTCCAAGCTCACCGTCCTAGATTTTGGTAATGGCACCACACTTTATTCTCGTTACAACCAAGGAAAGCGAGAAGTTCACACCCCCTACCCCGCAGGTGTAGAAGTTCTCATCGAAGACATTGCCGAAAAAATGAAACGTCTCAACGGCGGGAAAATCGGGAACGCCTCCCAGATTAGATTTTGTTTGGAAGGAGGACATACCAGATACAGTCGTGACATAGACATCAAAGAGATATATAGCAATTGTCTGAAAGATTGGTATGAAAAATTCTTAAAAAAACCCGTAGGTCTGACACTAGATGCCAAACACCAGGGAGATGAAATTTGGGCAATAGGTGGAGGCTGCTTGTTACCGGGATTGAAGAAGCTATTGGAGAAGAACGGGTTCAAAATTATGGACAATCCCGTAGAAGCTAATGCTTGTGGATTGCTAGAGATGGCAAAAGTCATGATGAACAAAAATCTGTAGCCCTTTTTTGAATTCAAAATGCAAAATGCAAAATTCAAAATGAAGAATGGAAATAATTTTATAAAGCCCTGACGGGCATGGCTGCGCTTACCGCGGTAGCGTGCCGGAGGCTCTACTAATTAATTCCGAGTACAGGCTCCCACTGAACAAAACCCACGGGACGCACTCGCGTTCAATCAGTGGTGGGTACAAGCCCTGACTGACTGATTGTCTTTAATTTTGAATTGATAATTTTGAATTTTGAATTGATTTGACCTCCCCTGGCTTGAGCTATGGGGTAACGATGCACGAATTTTGAATCAACAAATTTGAATGGGAGCGAAGCCAATGACCCCGGAAAAAGTTCGGATTAAAGATAGCTACCGAGAACGTATATTTGCCGAATCACAGCAACTAGATAAAAGTTACCTAGAGACGCTTTACTTTATAATTGATTGCTATTTTGCTTTCAAAAAGGGTGTATTCCCCACACAACAAGTAGTTACACAAGTTACACATACCCCAGCTTTCAACCCGATAGCTACAAATCCCAGCCCACAAGACCAGCCCTCTGCAACTCCATCACCACCAGAAAATCCCAAAGATTCTGATGGCGAAACATTCACCCTGGATTTTGATTTGTAACCTTTGTTGAATTCAAAATTCAAAATTCAAAATTCAAAATGAAAAAGAAATAAAATTTTGGAATTGATTAATTCTGGGTAGAAGCCCCGCCATAACCCTACGGGAATTCAAAATGCAAGATGAAGAAGAAATAATTTTGAATTGTTTTGCTCCCACTAATTCTCTTCAATTTTGAATTAATAATTTTGAATTTTGAATTGTTTTGGCTCAACTAGCGATTAATGATCCAGATATTTTGGCTGTGATAAAAATCGCCACGTTGCTCCAAGACAAACCCACCCAGCAACAATCCCAGCCACACCTCCACCATTGGCATCCGTAACATCCGTTGGAGTTTAGTTAAAGAAATTTCACCTTGAACTTGTGTCAAATGATTAGCGATCGCACTCTGCCATTTTTGCACATCTTCATCACTAGCCAAATTATGAACATCCTCTAAACTCGTCACCTCTTCCAGCATCGCCAACACTTGCGCCTTCTCCACAGGTGCTACCATTGAATCACCTGATTCATCTGTAGGGGAAAAGTGATGCGGCCCATGTGGTTGAAAAGTCTGTAGTACTGGAGTTTCAATCAAATCATCCAAATCCAACTGCATCGTCGTTCGCACTAATCCCGCAAAAATATCGGTACTGATAACGGGTCCATCTGGACTATTGCGATCGCGTACATCCTGTAACAGTGACTCAGCACGAACTTTGAGAATATCTGCAATTTGAGTAAAAGCCAGTGCTGCGTTTGATAACTGTGCTTCTACAGGTAAATCATGCAATTCTGCATCCAAACAATCCCAAACTGGAGCAAGTGAAGATGTCGGCGGAGCCTCTGACATTTCATCCAAGATATCCCAGATTGTTAACTGACGATATTTGGTCATTTCTATGATTCAGGATGTAACGGACAGGGACGCACTGGGCAATGGTTGGGGCTAACCTCAAACATATCCTTATATTGATAGAGTGAGACATTATATTGTTGAGCAAATGCCTGTAACACTTGGTCAGTATAGGCGCGAACCTTACCCGCCGTTAACCCAAAACAGTGAATTGGTTCTAGCCGACAAATGGGTTTTTGTCCCAACCACAGTTCTGCACCCAAGGCGTGTAATGGCTTATCTCCCGGTTCCTTATATAGATATAGCACCGCAAAATATGTTGCAGGTGGCGCAACTGTAATCTCATCAATTTTTGCTGAATTATCCTCAGTTCGGCGGCGATAGAAGGAACGGCGATTGTGACAAACTTTTGGATTCCAACATCCATCCCCTTCTGTACCATGTAATACCTTAGCTTTCACGGTTGGTAACTTAGCGCATAACTGACATTTAGGGTCTAGCGGTTTTGGCATCGTTTACTCTACTTCCGTTTCTTCGCCAATTGCCCGATAATAAGCAGAAATCGCCGCTTCTTGTTCACTACGGAGTGTATACCGTCGAAATGCTCTCTCGCTTTGATGTCCCGTCAGCTTCCGAGCATGGGTAGGATCAATACCCAAAAGTAATAAATCAGTCGCATAGGTATGACGAAAAGAGTGAGGATGCAAACCTTCAACTTCAGCCATTTCCCCTATTTTTTCGATAGCAAAGTAAATGCCGTGATAACTCAAGCGCTGTCCTTGATATGAAGCATGATGTGAAATCATTAATGGGCTGAGGCTATTTAATTGTTCACCGAGTTCTTGGCGCGATCGCAAATACTCCGTTACAGCTTCTCGGCTTTGTTTTCGCAACGGTACTAAGCGTGGTTCATTAGTTTTCGTATCGGGTAAAAACAGCACCTTCCCATCAAAAGACCCAACATTTAACAGTACAACTTCCCCAGCCCGGAGTCCATGACTGAGAATGTGAACCATCGCTGTATCCCGTTGCTTGGTTTCTCCCAGAAACTCCAACGCTGACCATACCCGTTGCATTTCTTCTGGCGTTAAACTTTGAGCAGGTGGAAGGGGGATTTTTTCTAGTTTTATCCCTAGTGTGGGATTGGTAGCAATAATCTCAGGATAGATATAACACATCCACTTAAAAAAGCTTTTGAGAGCCGCAATTCCCGTATTCATGCTGCTTTTAGCCAGAGGTTTACCAGTATCAGTACGCACATCATCTCGCAGGTACTCTTTATACTGCCCAAAATGACGTGGACGCATCTCATGATAGTGCAGTTCTGTCCAAGCCAAAAACCGCTTCAGTTCTCGTTCGTAAAGCTTACGGCTGTTAGGCGCAAGGTTATTGCTGCGTAAAAACTCCTGTACCTTCACAAAACGAATATCAGTAGGCGCTGTTATCCTTTTTGATTGGCTACTCAATTTTGTGGAAGTATGAGCAGATGCGGCATTGTCATTTTCTAGTGGAATGAGTCTTATCGGTGGTAACGAATCTTTTTCTAAACTATCAGGCGATGGCATTTATTGACTTCCAAATTAAAAATTACACACCAGCTTCAGTAAATGCTTGATTCAAAGCATCAATCAAATCCAAGTGTTCTGACCATTCTGCCAGGTACATATAATCCAAACTTTCTGCTTGCAACTTCAATATCCCCAAGACATCGCGCCACTGTTTTTCCGATTGACTCCCCCTACCCCAGCGTAACTTCTGTAAAATTGTATCTTCTGGGGAAGCCACCCAAAACGCAGGTATCCCTTCTAAATCGATGAGCCTTCGACGTGCCATCTGAGACACTGCAAACGGCGAAACATCAGTGATATATAAGTCTGCATTCGCAATAGTTTCGGTATGAGTGATATTCAGCATTCGTTCACTGCCTTGCTTTAAACCCTCAACCGCACCTGCTGGGCAATAGTATCCCGCACCTTCAAGTGTCGCCACCAACAAATCGATTTGGTCAGATTGGACTGAAATTACCAAATCTAAACCACGAGTGGAACGAGGTTCACCGTGCAGCGAAGATGCAACACCACCACTTACATAGTAAGGAATATTAGTGGACTCAAAAATTTGATGTAATTCTCCAGCCAATGAAATAGAATCCTGAATCCACATATTTTCATCATTACCTTGGGGGTGAAAATCAAGAGAATATTTTTCTGCTAAGACAGCACGGGTAAAAACACGACGAATTTCCTCCACAGACGCGCCACGGTGTCGGGATTTAATTCCTACGAGGCAAAGTTTCTTGACTCCACGCTCATGAACAACGAACATTTCTAAGCGTTGTTTGAGCGAAAGTTGTCGCAGGCGAGTAAACAGATATTTATCTGCCTCAATGTTCGTATCACTGGCCTGTGGCTGGTAATTCAGTTTTGAAGCAGAGTCTAGGGAGCTTTTAGTCGGGAGCAAGGGGGATAATTCCGATGGAGATTCAACCCCACCTGTTGCCCTAACTTCCGCCTGCGTCTTCGTTGAACCTCTTCCCCTAATTAAATCGGCGTTTGCGGACATACGACCTCTAACCTGCGAATCAACCCTATGGTCTCATGAAAATCATACAGTAAAAAGAGTGCGAAACACAAAATAAGGAACTCTTATTTATCTTCTATACGATAAAAAATCCGATTAATACCCCCTACCCCCAGACGCTCGACTTTCGGTCAAGTTATTGTCGTTTCGCGGACAAGATGAAAATTGTCGCAGACTAATTGAAAATGAGCTGGTGTAACCCTTATTCTTTCGTAGTACACGGCGATGGCGCAAGCGATCAGCTACGCTGGGCGCTACTTACAGAATTATTGCTCCAAAGCCTTATACTGGAATGAGTTGCGCCCTTTTATTCCCATTTTGCGGAAATTTTCAATTAGTCCGCGATTTTGGTAGGAATTTTTCATCTACTCCGCGACAAATTTTCACTTTGTCTGCGACAAAATGAGCTAGAAACCCTATAACTACGTTGAAAATTTTTCAATTAGTCCGCGAACCGACAGCAGGTCACAACATCTAGATGAGCGAGGCAAAATGGGTTCTATAAAAAACCCCAATATGTATTATTTTGTATTTATTATGTTACACTAGGTTTAGTAGTGTCTGTTATGCCTGATATTTCTCTCGACCGACGTGTGCCTTTTGTAAACGCGATCTTTCATTACTGTTGTCCTGTTATTGTCTCAGCTTGAATTTGGGGTGAACAGCTATTGCAATTATGTATTACTCAAGGGGATTCCAGTTACTCAGCCGTAAATACTGCTCAAAAAGGTGATCGATAACACAGATTTTAACTTGTAATCTGTAAGTCAACATTTCGATTTAAATTTGGGAATTATAGAAGTAGACGATGGATAAGTATAATCAAGCGAATTTTGAAATAATCCCAACGTTGGGACAGTTTTTGTGAGTTAATAATGAACCCAGCTATTACAGTCACCCAAAAACAACTCTCAGAAATTCTTCTCAATGTGGCGGTAGTGCGACCCGTGTTTATTTGGGGAGCGCCAGGAATTGGAAAATCATCTTTGGTAGAAGAATTTGCGGCTGAGGTGGGAATACCTTGCGTTTCACTGCTAGGTAGTCAACTAGCACCAGAAGACTTAATTGGAGTACCGCAGATTATCGATGGAAAAAGTCGCTTCTGCCCACCCAGAATGATTGCACGGGATGAACCCTATTGTTTGTTTTTGGATGAACTCAACGCTTGTTCTCACGAAGTTCAGAAGGCATTCTACAGCCTGATTCATGAGCGCAGAATTGGTGAATATCATCTTCCCGAAGCTTCGATTGTCATTGGTGCGGGTAATCGCGCTCAAGATAGTGCGATCGTTAAGCCCATGTCTTCACCTTTGCTCAACCGCATGGTTCATGTCCATTTGAAGGTTTCCCATCGCGACTGGTTGGATTGGGCAAAAAATCATGATATTCATCCCTAGGTGATTGAATACATTCAAACTCGCCCAGATCATCTGTGGAGTCAACCTCCTAAACATGAAGAACCATTTTCGACTCCCCGCTCTTGGCATATGTTGAGTGATACTCTGCATGAATATGGCGAGCGCCTCACAGACCACTGGCTAGAAGTTCTCGCTATGGGGTGTCTTTCTCCCCATCATGCTACTCAGTTTAAAGGCTTTATTAAACAAATTAAAAGTAAGTACCAATTAACAGCTATTCTCAAAGGCGAAATTGGCTGGCCACACCGGACAGAAGACAGGGATGTTCTCTATTTTCTGGCTCAATCTTTCCGCGCTCAACTCATCAAAGAATTACCCCAAGAACGTCTTGCAATGACAGGTAGCCACAAAGATTTAGCTCATCGCGCCAAAGGACTACTCAAGGATTTAGCGGCTATCAGCTTTGAAATTGCCCAAATGGTTGTTTCTGATAGCGATAGCGTGGCGTTAGCCATACCGGAAAAGGGAGATGCTTTACCTAGTTGGTTGATGGTAGAAATAGTCAGAGACTTGCCACGTTTGGTGAAGAAAGAAAATGGCACGTAAAAAGAATCAAACAGATATTGCGACATTACAATTTGGGCAAGGATGTGACATCCTTAGACAGCATCCCATTTTTGCACCGCTACTCTGCCACGCTAACATTAATCGTCAGTCGGGAAACCAGTGTTCACCACAGGGTTGGGCTGTAGTCACTAGTAATGGTGTTATTCACGTACATCCAACGCGACGGGGTTCTCCAGAAGAATGGGTTTATGTACTGGCTCATTGTCTATTGCATCTGGGCTTCGGTCATTTCCAGAAACGCAAATATCCGCGGGAATGGAACGCTGCTTGTAATTACTTTCTTGCTAAGTTTCTTGCTGATTTGAAGTTAGGATCTATCCCAGAAGAATATCTTTTTTCTGTCAATATTTCTAACCGGAATGAAGAAAGTTTATATCAGGAATTTTGCGAACGCGGTATTCCTGGATATGATTTTGTTGATCTGATTATCGAACCTATTAAAAGTAACTATTTTGGTCGGGGCTTGGACTGGCAAAATCTCTTTGGAGAAGGGTTAACGAGAGCCGTTACTAGTGCGGTAAATGTCGCCGCCGGACGAGAGCCGATTTTGGGGATGCAGAACAAAAATGATACTCCTGCACAAAGAGCTAAGGCTTGGTTTATCAACAGTTATCCTCTGTTGGGAGCTTTAGCAACTAATTTTGAAATTATTGAAGATCCATTAATATGTCAGCGTCTTTCTATTTCTATAGCAGCAATTGATGTTGCAAACAAACAAATTTTTGTCAATCCCGCCGCCGGATTAAGTAATGAAGAATGCCGATTTGTGATGGCTCATGAATTGTTACACGCCGGACTCAGACATGATACTCGCTGTCAAGGAAGAGACCCTTATTTGTGGAATGTTGCTTGTGATTATGTGATTAATTCTTGGCTGTTAGAAATGGGGGTAGGCGAATTACCTCACATTGGGGTGTTACACGACCCTGATTTGAAGAATTTATCAGCCGAGTCAATTTATGACCAAATAGTTAAAGATTTGCGCCTCTATCGCAAACTATCTACTTTGCGGGGTATCGGACAATGTGACATTTTGGAACCAGGAATATCAGATTGGTGGACTTATGGTGATGGTGTGGGATTGGATGAATTTTATCGCCGTTGTCTAAGTCAGGGACTTGCATATCACTATGAACAAAATCGGGGTTTTCTCCCGGCGGGTTTAATTGAAGAGATTCGCGCTTTGAGTTATCCGCCGATTCCTTGGGATGTGGAATTGGCTAAGTGGTTTGATAATTACTTTTCTCCTTTAATTAAAGTCAGGTCTTATGCTCGTCTGAGTCGCCGTCAATCTGCGACTCCCGATATTCCCCGTCCTCGTTATGTACCGGATAGCAACAATGAAGAAGGTCGCACATTTGGGGTAGTTTTAGATACTTCTGGTTCAATGGAGCGTGAGTTATTGGGAAAGGCGTTAGGAGCTATCTCTAGTTATAGTATTTCCCATGATGTTTCTTTTGTGCGGGTCGTTTTTTGTGATGCTTTTGCTTATGACCAAGGTTATCTCGCACCAGAATCGCTGGCAGATAGAGTTCAAGTCAAGGGTAGAGGCGGTACTGTTTTACAGCCAGGAATTGATTTATTGGAAAGAGCCGACGATTTCCCAAAAAATGGGCCATTACTAATTATTACTGATGGATATTGCGAGCGCATACACATTCGGCGAGAACACGCTTTTTTAATTCCTGTAGGTCGGCATTTACCCTTTATTCCTAAAGGTCAGGTTTTCAGAATCAAGTAAGCTGTTCATTATCAGTAGAAGGTGAAAGATACTCAAATCATGGTTTGGGTTGATACATTGGAGTTTTGGTTCGGAAATTTCAATTTATGTGCGAATTGACTATTTGGCTTAAATGCTTGCCCTACAATCAATTTCACTTTATGCGCGAATCTCTTCGCCCCAAACCCCTATAACTTCGTTGTCCAAATTTCATCTTATGTGCAAACCCACACTAATTGAAAAATTAGGAACGCAAGAATAAGGTTTTTGGCTGATGTTGTCGCAGACAAGTTGAAAAATTAAAGAAGCTGGAGATTCGATTCAATCGACTTTTTCATCTGTATTTGGAAGTCAATCACAATAAGTAGTAAAGGTTTGCTTTTGAACGTAAAGTTACGCTAAGTCAACGCAAAATACTTTCATGCCTGCCTTTTTAACGACAAGATGTATTCTTCTTTAATTTCCGAACACAAAAGGAAGAAAAGCCCGTCGGACTTGTGATGCACCCTCCAGACTTGGCTCAATTACAGATGTGAACCAAGATGGATCGCCCTTGAGAAAGTGAGCGTGAATATCTACGAATTGCCCATAGCGGCTAGCAATTGCTTGAATTGTACTGTTCATCCTCTGGAGATTCTTGCGGGCGATCGCCGGATCAACACCCAAAAAGTTGCGCCTGTCATCTCCGAAGGTGGGGTCGTACACATTGCCCAGCAGAACAGGGCGGATTGCCAACTGTTGCACAAATGTGGCAAGAGCATTGGCAAAGGTGGCAATCCCTACACCTGTATCCTGAATTAATCCCCGTAGCAGATCGTTACCACCAATGGTGATTAGTGCAATTGCCCTTCCTTCGACCCGCAATCCCTGAGCCTGAGAAGGCAAACTTTCCACGGTTGCTCCATCACGAGCGCGATGTTCGAGGCGTGCAGGACCGCGTGATACTAGGTCTTGACCCTGAAATTCGGGAAACAGGCGATCATCGTTCTGGATAAGGAGTTGACCTGGATGAATGCCAAACTCGTTATATCGTCCGCAATCTAAAATCGAATCACCAAAAGTATACAGCGTCACCATTGCTTGTTCCTGTTGATTGCAGCCCCAGATCATCAAGACACCAGCCCCTCCAATCTCTTGAATAAACTGTCGTCGCGTAGGTCGAAACTGAGTCATCACATTCTCCTATTTGTTCGACTTACCATTAGAGAGGGCAATGATCAACTCAGGCTGCTTTAAGAATTGCCCGAAGGTGCAGCAGCATGAATTAGCTCTGGCTTCTCTTCGTTGGAAGGATGTTCAATAGTTTGATCTGATGTGGGACGTTGGCTGCGTTCTTTAGTATGCACTTGTACAGGTTGACCTATTTCAATGGATTGATACAGCGCCTGAATAATGCGAACATCGTTCAATCCTTCTGTTCCAGATGGCTCTGGGTCTTGATCTTGGAGAATGCAATCTGAGAAATATGTGAATTCAACCGCTATCTGATCATGGCTCTCAAAAGTACGCTCTTGGGTTTCACCATCAATAGTGAGGTAGTGCTTCAGTTCTCCATGCCATGTATAAGCGGATTCTACTCGTAAATCGCCTTTAGTTCCTACAATTTGATAATTAGAAACTTTTGCGGCTCCAAAGCTACAAGTAAATGTTGCTAGCCGTTCATTGGGAAAGCGTAAGATAACGCTAGCCATTTCTTCTACTTCGTTGAAGCGTTGTTCTCCTTTGCTAGCAGCTACAGCAAATACTTCAGTTGGTTCATCTTGAAATAGATAGCGTGCAGCATTAATGCAGTAAATACCGATATCATAGATTGTTCCACCACCTGTAACATCTCGTAAGCGAATATTACCTTCTTCTACTTGTTGAGTAAAAACAGAATTGAAAACACGCGGTTCACCAATTTGCTGCGATCGCACAATTTCTACAGCCTGCAAGTTTGCTGGTTCGAGGTGTAATCGATAAGCAATCATCAGTTTGACACCGTTATCCTGAGCAGCCTTAATCATGGACTCACACTCAAGTTCTGTTACAGCCATAGGCTTTTCACACAGCACATGAATGGACTGATTAGCTGCTCGTACAGTGTAATCACAATGTAGGTGATTGGGTAATGCAATATAAACAGCATCAATCTCACCGCTGGTTAGACAGTCTTCATATTCCTCATAAGAATAAGTATGCTGAATACCATATTTTTTGCTAAATTCCTCAAGTTTTGTTGGGTCATCGGAAACTAAAGCAACTAATTCAGAGTTATCGGTATTAGCAAATGCAGGCAAGGCGGCTTCTTGAGCAAACCAACCTAAACCAACAACTGCGTAGCGAATTTTATTTTTTTCATTTGTAGCTGTCATTTTGAGTCCTCTTGGTGAAAAACTTATTTTCAATAAATGACTCTTTTAAAGTGATCAATTTTTTTAAGTATTCCATCCTGCTGATGACAGAGAGTCTAATCATGCTTAGGAAGTATGCAGTTAAATAGAAAACTATATTTGAGCATGGCGATATCTAGATTGATATCGCCATCGTCAGTAAACCAAACCTCACTGAATAACTTCTATATTACCTAAGAAGTATTTTCATCTCATATGTACGGAATGGTACAGATGAACTCCAGCTTTTAGATTTAAATTTAAAGAGCAAGGTTGATTGTAATACAGTTTGTTCATCTGATTTTTACCTGGGGAAATTACTATGATGTTCAATATTGATGAATATGTACTAAATCCCAAAACTGGACAGGTAGGTAAAATTATTGGTTACGGACATGAAATCATCAACAATGTATATACCATAACGCTGAAAGTCTTAATAGCTGAACCTGACAATTCTTCCAAGAAATTATTAGTATTGGAGGATACAATTTCAGCATGGAGTCTGATATCATAGCTTAATAGTTCTAATTATTGAGAAGCCAAAAAATGCACATTGTCTTCTTAATTTTTTCATCTGGTAACTAAAGAAATTCACTTTTGACTACAACGTTAACTAGAACTGATTAATCCAATCTTTCGGACTTGGCTGCTGGTTTAATTGAAAAAACCCCATCAATTTTAACTGATGGGGTTTTTAGGGTGAACATCCCAAAGTCGAAGATACATATTTCATGAAGCCGTAAGAACCTGATTCCACAGTTAGACAGAAAAGATATATTTGCCAAAGTGGGATGATCCCTTTTTAGGTTTATGTTTGATACAAAAATCATACTGCTTAAATTCACTTATTCCAAGATAAATAGTATTTTCCATATTATTTTTTCAGTCTATTCATCAAGTATTTAAATGTGAAATTTTTAATTTATCAAATATACAGAAATATTCACCTCTAGGTATATGTTCTACAAGTTAAATTTTAAACCAATGACAGAGCAAGTTTTGAAACTAGCGACAGAGAATGAGCTAATTGTTTAAGAGCTAAAACGTTAGATAGCCCCTATTAAAAAACAAACAAAAAATAATGACTACAAATGTTTTGGCAGTGCCTAAGTTTAGTAAAGGTCAGGAAGTGAAATTTATCGGTGGTATAGGCATTATCAAAAACTACCGACCAGAGTCACATAATTGGGTTTATCTGGTGGCGATGCCTATGAAACTAGAGCCAAAAATAGATAGGGTTGGCTATGAAACCATGATCTGGCTATCTGAAGCAGATATATCTTCACTAATGGAGAGTTTTGAATAAATTGCTAGCGCCACCATCAGCACCCAATTCCGATAGAACCGAGTTTTTTGTTTTTTCAAGTACCCTGATTGAACTTCGCATGAATAGAAATCAAGCGATTCCTACTTCACTGAGTCTTGCCTAAATTGCTCCAGGTTTTATGAATTAGGCTACGGTTTAAACTCAATTAGAGTAGGCATCTTGGGCTTAACGTACATTCCTGTTACATTGCTAGCAGA
This sequence comes from Nodularia sp. LEGE 04288, assembly GCF_963896525.1. Lineage (NCBI taxonomy): Bacteria > Bacillati > Cyanobacteriota > Cyanophyceae > Nostocales > Nodulariaceae > Nodularia > Nodularia sp. LEGE 04288. Next base: position 21,038 of record NZ_CAWQOY010000107.1, on the reverse strand, counting down.
ACCCCATAAAATATTATTGGTTATGCAACCTCTTTTTTCACTTGCTGGCTTAACCATTCTCGTAGTTGAGGATGATGATGATAGCCGCTTTTACGTTACTACTGTGTTAGAAGCAGATGGCGCTAATGTTGTAGCAGTTCCATCGGCAGTAGCAGCATTGAAAGTGCTACCCGAATTACAACCCGATGTCTTAATTAGTGATATAGGTATGCCTGGGGAAGATGGCTACAGCTTGATTCGCAAGATACGTATGCTACAACCCAATATTGGCGGACGAGTTCTAGCTATTGCTTTAACCGCCTATGGCGATCGCGAGAGTTGTTGTCACGCTTTAGAATCGGGTTTTCAGACTCATGTATCTAAACCAGTTGAATCAGAAGAATTAGTTGAGATTGTCGCTAATTTGGCTGCTTCTTGTAATTGGTAATTATGGAAAGCTTATCCAGTCTGTGTAGGAATTACAAACAAACCTACTTCTTACTCCCTATTCTCTTCTTCCACAACAGCATCGCCTCAACTTCTTCTAGTAACAAATGCTCCCTAACCCTAAGAGAAGAGGCAAGGGAACATCCCAATTTGGCAAAATTAGGCTTACCTGTTTTTTTTGGCGAAGGTATTGCTTCTATAACCTAATTTTAGTGATTTTTCTTTTGCTTGCTAATGCTTATTGGCTAATACATAAATTTAAAAAATAAATGCACTTAAACAATTCCTGTAAATAAAACTTTCAGGAATACTACTTTATTGTGTAACAGATTTATAATATTTAATATCTACCTAAACTCAAGGCTTTTTTTCTAGCTCACCTGAAAAAAATTGGTGATGTATGTGTCATAATGTCACGAGTTAGAAGCGGACAAACTTATTCTCATACCCCAATATCTCAAGTGTCGAAGTTAACAGTCATTCTTACGAAACAATACAATACGACTAACTTGAACCGACCAATAAATGACCTGATAGAAACTGATACAAACTCATGCTATATCTGGCAATCCAATATTTTTGTCTAAATTTAACCTATAGCAAGGGTTGATTTTGTTATAAATAGCGAGGAAATTTAATGACTTTGTTGGATTTGAAGAATCGTGAGTTTGAATTACCCTCTAAAGCTGATAGTAATTTTTTAGACTCAAAAGCAACTGGACACCCCCGACCATTGTTAAAACGCTCGCACTGGCAAAGTTTAAATGGGCTGTGGAAATTCGCATTTGACGACCAAGGAAAATGCTCCCAACCCAGTGATTGTAGTCAATGGTCTGATTATATAGAAGTTCCCTTCGCGCCTGAATCTACCAAAAGTGGGATTGGCGATCTGGGTTTTCATCCAAACTGCTGGTACGAGCGGGAATTTGAAACCCCGGCTGGGGACGGCAGATTACTATTACATTTTGGCGCTGTGGACTATCGCGCTCGTGTATGGGTAAATGATCAATATATAGCCGAGCATGAAGGCGGACATACCTCTTTCAGCCTCGATATTACTCATGCCTTAAATGACAGTGGGACAACGAAGGTAACAGTATGGGCGCAAGATGATCCGCACGACCTCGCCAAACCCCGTGGGAAGCAGGATTGGCAGTTGAAACCGCACAGTATTTGGTATCCCCGCACGAGTGGGATTTGGCAAACTGTTTGGTTGGAAAGTGTCGGTGCGACTTATCTCGGTCATCTGCGTTGGATGCCCGACTGTGAACGTTGGGAAATTGGGTTTGAAGTTGGGCTGGCTGGTGATGTACTGACTTCGGATGTACAAATCAAAGTAAAACTGAGCGTTGACGGTCGGGTGTTAGCCAGAGATACCTACGAAGTGTTCAATGGGGAGATTAGCCGCCGGATTACTCTAGGTGATCCAGGTATTGACGACTGTCGCAATGAGTTACTGTGGAGTCCAGAAAAGCCGACACTGATAGATGCCCAAGTTCAGCTATGGTACAAAGACCAGCTGCTAGATGAAGTGCAATCTTATACAGCGATGCGAACTGTCAGCATCCAGCGCGATCGCTTTATGCTCAACGGTCGTCCCTACTATCTCCGGCTAGTTCTCGACCAAGGCTATTGGCCGGATACATTAATGACTCCCCCCAGTGATGAAGCATTACGCCGTGATGTAGAACTCGTCAAAGCTATGGGTTTTAACGGAGTCCGCAAACACCAAAAAATTGAAGACCCTCGCTTTTTATATTGGGCAGACGTTTTGGGGTTGTTAGTATGGGAGGAGATGCCGAGCGCCTACCGCTTTTCACCGAAAGCTGTGGAACGCATGACCCGTGAGTGGACAGAAGTGATCAAGCGAGATGTGAGCCATCCGTGTATTGTGGCATGGGTGCCATTTAATGAATCTTGGGGAGTGCCAAATTTAGTGGAGACGGCGGCTCATCGCAACTACGTGTTAGCAATGTATCACTTGACCAAAACTCTTGATCCGACTCGTCCAGTGATTGGTAATGATGGTTGGGAAAGTACTGATACCGACATCCTCGCTATTCACGACTACGAAACTAACCCTGAGCGGTTAGCTCATCGCTACAGACCTGATGTAAAATTATCGGATCTGTTTGAGCGCAGTCGTCCTGGGGGACGTATCCTCACCTTGGATAACTATCCTCATCAAGGACAACCAGTGATGCTGACTGAGTTTGGCGGTATTGCTTATGCTCCTTTGGATATGCCCGATGCAGATCAAGCTTGGGGATATGAGCGCTGCTTCAATATCTCTGAGCTAGAAATGAAGTACGCGGCTCTGCTGCAAACGGTCAACGATATTGAGCTATTGAGCGGATTTTGTTACACGCAACTTACAGATACCTTCCAAGAAGCTAACGGTTTATTGTACGGCGATCGCACACCGAAATTTCCCATCGCAGCGATCCGATGTGCAACTCTCTCAGGACAAGGATTATGTACTCCCACAAGCTGTTAAAGCCCGACGGACGTAAACTCAAGTTATACAGTCGCTACCCAATTACTAGTCAGTTACAAGCTACTAGTCCTAGTAACGAGCCAGTACAAGCCAATCCCCATCTGCGCTGGCATCCCTTGCGTGGGGAATGGGTAGCTTATGCCAGTCACCGTCAAGGGCGGACATTCATGCCGCCCCCAGAATATAATCCCCTCGCACCTACCATCAACCCTGAGTTTCCGACGGAACTACCTCAAGGTAAGTATGATGTGGCAGTATTTGATAACCGCTTTCCCTCAATGATTCCTACAGCCAAGAATCCACCGGATACCATCGTGGAAACGTTACCTGCTAATGGAGCCTGTGAGGTAGTGGTTTTTACTCAAGATGCTCGTGCTTCCCTCAGTTCGTTGGAGTTGGGACATCTAGATTTGCTGTTGTCAGTGTGGGGCGATCGCACCAGCGAACTGGGAGCCAATCCCCAAATTCAGTACGTGCTACCGTTTGAAAATAAGGGTGTAGAAGTCGGTGTAACTTTGCACCATCCCCACGGACAAATTTACGCCTATCCGTTTATACCACCTGTTCCGGCACGGATGTTGGAGATGCAACAGCAGTATTATCAGCAACATCAGCGCGGATTATTGCAAGATTTGATTCAACAGGAGATGGCTGACAACCAGAGGATTATTTATCAGGATGAAGATGCGATCGCCTTCGTTCCCGTGTGCGCTCGTTACCCCTACGAAGTTTGGATTGCTCCCATACAACCAGTGAGTAATTTCATGGAACTTACCCCAGAACAACGTCGGGGACTTGCCAAGGCCTTAAAAACCGTGACTCTCAAGTATGACGGCTTGTGGAATCGCCCGTTTCCTTATTTAATGGCTTGGTTTCAAGCACCAACGGACGGGTTAGCGCATCCCGAAGCGCATTTACACGCCCAGTTTTATCCCCCATATCGCACCAGTGACAAGCTGAAGTATTTGGCAGGAACAGAACTGGCAGCTGGAATATTTGCTAATGATGCTTTACCAGAGGAGAAGGCGAAGGAGTTACAGGCGGTGAGTGTAAACATCGAAATACCAGTTTCGGTATAACGGGAAAATAGGTAAACCAAAACAAGCACATCTCGTAATGGATGTGCTTGTTGTTCAGAAAAAAACCAAAATCAAAATTTACACAGGTTGATTTGACGCAAGAAAATAAATTAGGAAACTCAAGGAAAGTAGCAAATATTTATCTATAATAAATAACCTTATTTTATGCCAAGAGAATTTATACATCACCAAATTACAACTATATTATAAATAGTTTGAATATGTTGCTTCATACCCGTATCTGTAACTTCTACAATATATTTTAATAACGCATCAACATCCTTGATAGCTTTAGCTGTAAGTCTAACTCTTCCGGTTGGTGTTTGTGTCCAAGAATTGGCAGGAATAGGAAAGCCATGTGCAAAACTGTGTCTTACTTGCAGAATCTCGTTTAGCATCTGTCGAGTGGCTAGTGCATTTATGTTTCTGGTTGACCAAACCCAATCATTTATAGGATCGTAACCAGTATATTGAACCAAAAGATTACGAGAATTATCTGCATTTGGCGTATTAAATTGTTTGAGCGAACGTTCCGCTGCATTTTTCGCAAGCGAATGTACAGCATAAAACTGAGGATCTAAAGGGTTTGCTGTTACATCAAAAAAGTTGCGAACAAGTTCTTCAATATAAGTTTCCCATCCTGCTACAAACATTGCTAAAGCTGAATGGTAATAGATTTGAGTGTGACTATTTAATATTGGACGTAAGCGAATATCTGTAGCAGTCTCACGTAGGATACGAGCCTTCTGAGCCACTAAATTATATTTTAATACTGCTGGTGATGGCACGGTGATACTCTCAAAGATAATTTACAAACTCTTCAAGTGCATCTCGATACCTCTGTAATGGCTCTGGATTTAATTGCACTCGCTGCTCACCAATTTTTTTTGGTCCTGGTTTAAGTTTATGTAAGGGTGTACCAGTTGTTGCAGCAACTACACAAGCACTGTGATAATCTGGAATTTCAATGAAATTTTGGCTTGGTAAGTCTTTGGGATTAGCAAAAATATGACGATTTTTGTTATGTATATCATCCATAGTTTTTTTAATAATTTTATTCACAGCTATAAATGCAGAGGCAGCTTTACCTTCATACATAGTTACCCTATTACTCACAAATGTATGTAATTTTGGTACAGATAAGCCTTCATCTTTTGCACGTTTTGCAAAACTAATTCGCGCATACGCAGCAGTATTAGGATCGCTGATACCATATAGAAGTGCAACCACATTTTCAATTGCACGACGCGAACTATCATCAGCAGTGAATGGGACAACTACACCATCTGCTGCAACTAAACCAAGCTGTGTATATACAGCGAAGCTGGGGTTACAATCAATTAAAAACAGAGTATCTCGCTCACCACTATGTGTACGCAGAGCAACTGTTAAATCTCTAATCCAACTCAGCACCTGTTTCCAAGCATCTATTGGTATTTGCAGTTGAGAAGTTTGCCGAATTGCTTCAGAAATTATTTCTAAAAGATTGTCTCCACATATAAGCCTCAGATTTTCTGGAATTTGCGGATTGAATTCTTTCGGCTCACATACATAAGGAGATACATCTGGAATCATTCGGAAGGGCGAGTTAAGACGTGCTTCCAGGTAGCCGGCTACTGTCGCACGGGGTGTCTTACTACTTAAAGAATGTAGAGCTTCAGGACTTTTGAGATATCCCCCTAATAAAGTTTCCGAAACATTAGCTTGCGGACACAGATCAATCACATAAACATCTGTATCGGGGTGACGGTGAGCATATTCAGAAGCAGCGACAAAGCAAAGAAAGCTTTTTCCTACTCCGCCTTTGTTGTTCCAAAAAGCATACGAACTCATTTGTTAAATTCCTTGTTTTGGTAAAATAATGCCTACAGGTATGAGAAGTCCTGGGAAAGTTTTACCTCTATTGTTACAAAACTAAGTTGATAAAATTGTTATTTTAACTCAACCACCAAATTATCTTAGGGTAAAAAATTATATTATAATAAATTGGAGATGTAATCAATGTTTTACAACTGAGTGAGTGGTAAAACTACTTTATTAGCTTTTTAGTGTCGATTAACCTTCAAAGCGGGTATAGGTAGAAATATTGTCTTGCCTGAAAATTACTTAAATAAAAAACTACTTAGACACGTAGGAGACAGAGGAAAGAGACTAAAGGTATTTGTACAAGGAAACCTCAGTTCAAAACCTCAGACAGACGCAGACAGATGCAGATGAATTAGATAATTATCTGTAACTATCTGTGTTTTTTCTATGAGCGAAGAAGTCTCGACGAAACTGGGGTTAATTAGGGAAACTCTCTCTCAAACTGAGATGAATGGTTTGCGGTTGCGAGGTACAGATTGGTTTGCTTGGGCTACTGCTGGCGCTTCTAACACCGTACTGCTGACTGCTGAAACTGGGGTAGCAGAAGTTTTAGTTACAGGTCAAGATGCGTGGATATTGACAGATGAAATTGAAGCCCAGCGCCTACAAGATGAAGAATTACCACATAATTTTAAGCTGCACATTAACCCTTGGGCTGATCCTACTGCTCGTGAGACTTTTGTCCGTGATGCTACAGATGGAGGTAAAATTATTAGCGATGTCTGCGACAACGCGAAGCGCCATCGCCCCACTTCACAAAAGCAACCAATACCCCACTCTCTACAACAATATAAACGCGTATTATTGCCAACTGAGTTAGAAAGATATCGCCAAGTTGGACAAAAAGCCAGCGCCGCCATGACAGAAGTGCTACAAGCTGCTCAACCTACCTGGACAGAGTATCAATTAGCTGGTGCGGGTGCAGAAGCCTTGTGGGCGAGAGGTTTACATCCAGCCCTGACATTGGTGGCTGGTGAGAGGCGTTTACCTTTATATCGTCATGCTACACCCACGGAGGAAAAAATTGGCCGGCAAGCAATGCTGGTATTTTGTGCGAGAAGATATGGTTTGTATGCTAACCTCACAAGATTTGTTTGTTTTGGTCGCCTTTCAAATGATCAAGCCCAATTACATCATCATGTCCGCGAAATAGAAGCTCACGCACTGTCTTTGTGTCAACCTGGAACTACTCTCGACACAATTTATCATGCTCTAGCTCAAGCTTATGAACAGCATGGTTTTGCTGATGCTATCCGCCAACACCACCAGGGAGGGACTACAGGATATTTAGCGCGAGAAATTGTCGCCAATCCACTGACAAAAGACTTTTTAACAGAAAATATGGCGATCGCCTGGAATCCCAGTTTAACAGGCGCTAAGGTTGAAGATACTTTTGTCATTCTCAAGGATGGAAACTTAGAAAATCTAACTTTTGACCCCAACTTTCCTAGTGTTGAAGTAGCAGGAAGATTGCGTGCAGTGCCTTGGGAAATTTAAGTCAAGTTTCATAAAAAAATCCCCCTTTATACTGTTAGGTGAAAGGGGGACGATAACTAAAGTCAGAGGATATCAAAATTTTTAATTGAATTTACCAGCCGTTGAGGCTATTAGGAATGCTCCATAGGTAAGGATGTAACCAACAGTAAAGTGAGCCAGACCAACTAACCAACCTTGAACAATAGATAGAGCAACAGGCTTATCTTTCCAGCGCACTAAATTAGCTAGTGGAGTGCGTTCGTGCGCCCAAACAAGAGTTTCAATTAACTCTTGCCAGTACCCACGCCAGCTAATCAAGAACATGAAACCGGTTGCCCAAACTAGGTGTCCAAAGAGGAACATCCAAGCCCAAACAGACAAATTATTTGTGCCGTAGGGGTTGTAACCGTTAATTAACTGAGCGGAGTTAGCCCAGAGGTAATCACGGAACCAACCCATGAGATATGTAGAGTTTTCGTTGAACTGAGCAACGTTACCTTGCCAAATTCCTAGATGCTTCCAATGCCAGTAAAAAGTTACCCACCCCAGAAGATTTAACATCCAGAAGATAGCCAGGTAAAAAGACTGTTCCCAAGAAGAAGTTTGGCAAGTACCGCCACGACCAGGGCCATCACAAGGAAAGGTGAAGCCAAAGTCTTTCTTATCAGGCATCAGTTTGGTACCACGGGCATCCAACGCCCCCTTGACACAAATCAGGGTGGTAGTATGCAGACCTAATGCGATCGCATGGTGGACTAAAAAATCACCAGGGCCGATGGTCAAGAATAGAGAGTTAGTGCCGGAGTTAATTGCCTCTAGCCAGTTTGGCAACCAAACGTTAGCGTGGTTTGGCCAAGCTGTATAAGCAATGCTATCTGGGTTAGATAATAAAGTATCCATCCCATAGAGCAATTTACCGTGAGCAGATTGGATGAATTGAGCAAACACCGGCTCAATCAAAATTTGCTTTTCAGGAGTGCCAAAGGCAACCACAACATCATTGTGAACATACAATCCCAGGGTATGGAAGCCTAAGAAAAGAGACACCCAACTCAAGTGAGAGATAATCGCTTCTTTATGCTGGAGTACCCGATCAAGGACATTACCTTTATTTTGTTCTGGGTCATAGTCTCGTATCCAGAAAATGCCAGCATGGGCAAACGCGCCAATCATAAAGAATCCGGCAATATACTGGTGATGGGTGTACAGCGCCGCCTGTGTTGTGTAGTCCTTCGCTATGAAGGCGTAAGGCGGTAGCGAGTACATATGTTGCGCCACTAACGACAGTGCAGTACCCAGTGCTGCCAGGTGTATAGACAACTGAAAATGCAGGGAGTTGTTGTAAGTATCGTACAGCCCATGATGCGGTAAATTAAACTGACCTTCAGTTTGGATGCCAAAGAATTGTTTGGCGTTAAGCATCTCTTTGATACTATGACCAATCCCGAAGTTAGTCCGGTACATATGACCGGCGATGATAAAGATAACTGCGATCGCTAAATGGTGATGAGCCATATCAGTTAACCACAGCGACTCTGTTTGGGGATGGAAACCACCCAAAAAAGTCAAAATTGCAGTTCCTGCACCTTGGGATGTCCCAAATATATGCCCAGATGTATCGGGATTTTGGGCGTACACACCCCAATTACCTGTCCAGAATGGTGTTAAACCTTCTGGGTGAGGTAAGGTAGTGAGAAAATTATTCCATCTCACATGGATACCGCGAGATTCGGGGATAGCAACGTGAATCAAGTGACCAGTCCAAGCCAAGGCGCTGACACCAAATAAACCAGCTAAGTGGTGATTCAAACGAGGTTCAGCACTCTTAAACCAAGACAAGCTAGGACGGTACTTCGGTTGCAAGTGCAGCCAACCTGCGAACAAGAACAATGCAGCTAACAACAACAGAAAAATTGAACCTTGGTAGAGGTCACTGTTTGTCCGCATCCCAATGGTGTACCACCAGTGGTAGACACCGGAGTAAGCAATATTCACTGGATAGTTAGCACCACCTTGAGTAAAAGCATCTATTGCAGGTTTACCAAAGTGGGGGTCCCAAATTGCATGGGCAATTGGGCGAATATGTAGTGGATCTTTAATCCACTGTTCAAAGTTACCTTGCCAGGCTACGTGGAACAAGAGACTTGATGCCCATAGAAAAATGATTGCTACATGACCGAAATGAGTAGCGAAAATCTTTTGGTAGAGATTTTCCTCAGTCATGCCATCATGACTTTCAAAATCATTTCCTGTAGCCATCGCATACCAGATGCGACGCGTAGTCGGATCTTGAGCCAAATCCCGGCTAAATTTAGGATATTTTGTGGCCATGTATTCTACTCATATCCTCCTTAAACGCTCATGTAAATTGCTAGTTTGATGAGCCTGCAAATGTTTGCAATTGAATCAACATCCTTTCAGCCTGCAAATGAAGGTCAAGGCTAATAGCCAAATTTGGCTATTTTTAGGATAAAACACCCTATAAATGATGAGACTTACATCATTAGGCAGGATAATGTGATTCATTTGCCTAAAGTTAATAAACAAATTAATAACTACAATAAACAAATTAATAACTAATACTTCCATCTAACTACAGATGGATTTTCATTGTTTAATAAGTCTGTAGTCTTGAACACATTCCTGCTGCTTGATACAGCCAATACCATTTTTCTGCTAAAACGAGATGAAGCTTTCACAAAAATTGTATTGATTGATAAATAATATTAAGCCAAAACTTACATAAACTTTGGTCAGCTATCATGCAGAAAACCTGCCTTAGTTATTTGTCAGGTGGCTTAACTGAATCTCTGGCATCATTTTCAACCGGATAGATTAGCGGCCAATTCTTGTTCGTTGCTTTCTTTTTACTCGTGTATGTTAATCTTGAATAAAATCACATTAAGGGTTGATAATTCCGTAGTAAATAGCAGCAACAAATAAGAAAGCAGTCAATATAACCAGAATAAAGCCATAAACTAATCGCTTATAGGGTGAATATTGATTAGTTCTGACATTATCTTTTTGTAACTGAGTCATAGGCTGAGATTTACTAGGATTTTGATAATTTATCTGAGCAGGTGTGTTTTCTATTGATGGAATGTTATTGGCTGTTTCTCTAGTTTGAGTCTCTTTCGGTAGCATATAACCTTGGCACCATTTTTTGAGGCTTTGCTACCATATTTTCTAATATTTACTCATCATTACATCATTCTTGAGAATTACCTTATATCGAAGTTATGGTCTGTTAAAAGATTTAAATAATATCAATTTATATTGTGATCATCAATACTTTCTATGAAAATATAAAAAATCTATTTCTTAATTTTTACATTTTTTATATAGCATTTCCTAGTCTAATCAAGTACAACAATATCTGCGTCCATCTGCGTTTAATTATTACTGCTTGTACCTGACTTAATTGGGAATTGCTATATAAATTTAGGATATTCAATTAATGTAAAATATAAGTGGTAAAAGAAATAATACTATAAAAGAATAATCACCTATTTTTTCAAGATTTCAACCTATAGAAAGATGTGCAGTATTTGAGTATTTTAGTGTCATAAAACAATTATGGATTTTCAACAAATATTTGATAAACCACCTCAAACTCAAGCGATCGCACCAGGAAGGGTAAACTTACTTGGTGAACATACTGATTACAATGATGGCTTTGTCCTGCCAACAGCGATTCCTCAGCAGACAACGGTACAGCTAAGTTTCAGCGATGATGGAGAACATCATTTTTATTCGGAAAATCTTCAAGAGCGTGTGAGTATTTTAGACATTAATCATCCCCCTTCTGGATTCGCAAGTTATATTTTTGGCTGTATTGAGGAGTTGAAACAAGCAGGATACACCATTCCGGCGCTGAATGTGTACGTCCAATCCTCAGTTCCTATCGGTGCTGGTTTATCCAGCAGTGCAGCTTTGGAAGTAGCAACACTCAGAGCAATTCGCCAACTTTTAAATCTCTCAATTGATGACGTAGAAATTGCCCAACTTGCCCAACAAGCAGAAATTCATTATGCGGGCGTACAATGCGGCATCATGGATCAAATGGCTTCTAGCCTTGCTGACACTCAACATATTTTGTTTTTAGATACCCGAACTCTAGAACGTCGTGTACTACCTTTCCCCAGCAAAACCACGATTTTAGTTATAGATAGCGGTGTACCCCGCACCCTAGCAACTAGCGGGTATAACCAACGTCGGGATGAGTGTCAGGAGGCGGCGCAATTATTGGGAGTCGAGGCACTACGAGATATCACTGATGCTAAAGTTACAGAAACATTACCAGAACCATTAAACCGTCGCGCTCGTCATGTGGTGACAGAAAATAACCGTGTCTTAGAAGTTTTGCAGGGAGTAACACCTGAGCGTTTTGGCGAGTTGATGAACGCATCTCATACTAGTTTACGTGATGATTATCAAGTTTCCGTACCAGCATTAGATACATTGGTAGAAATTTTACAGAACACCGCAGGCGTATTTGGTGCAAGGCTGACAGGTGCGGGTTTTGGAGGGGCTTGTGTGGCGTTGGTAGCATTAGGTGAAGAAAAAGCTGCAACTCAAGTTCTTGAACAATACAACAATGCAGGTTATGCAGGGCGAATTTTAGTTCCTGAGTTAGAGGTGAGTGATGCAGCCTAAAGTTATTTTTGGCAATGCAGCCAGCGAAGGTGCGAGTCGCTGGGGTTGGTTTGTGGGACACTTTATCACCCCAGATGATGATTTGCGCTCAACCACAGCATTAGAAATAAAATGGGGTCTTCATAAAGCCGGAGAGAGTAGAACCGAGTGGGCTGTAAATAATCAAGCCGCTACTCTTTCTATCTTGATTAATGGTCAATTTTGCCTTCAGTTTGAGGATAGAGAGATTACTTTATCTCGTGAGGGTGACTATGTGCTGTGGTGTGCGGGTGTGCCGCATTGTTGGATTGCTCAGTCTGACTGTACTATTCTGACAGTGAGATGGCCGTCAACTCCAAATGATAGTGTAGCAGTGCAGTCTAAATAAGGAGTAGGGAGCAGGGATAAAAATAATTCTAGTATTCAATCTTTAATTCACTCCATAACAGCTATTCGTAGCTCTTTATCTACCAATTTATTCATATTTTTATCGCTAAACAAACTAATACATCATCCAGCTTTAATTTATGACTTATTAACAAAAAATGTTATGCTAATTAACATTATAAATGTCAAACTAATACGCTATTATCGATAAGCAATTACCAAAAAATTCTGTGAGAGCCTGATTTAAATTAGGCTCTCAAGCCATTTATGTATGAAAGAGGTTAAGAAAAATGCTTCAAGGTATAGGCGGTATAGCTAAATATTCAGCTACCGACCTAGATAGATTTGCTCAAGAACTGAATCGAGACGGAATTTGTGTGATTCCTCATGTTTTTGAGCAAAAATTGATTGATGAGTGGTTAGAAGCTTTTGAAAAGTTATTTTACGAACGTCAAAATCAACCAGGGGGGTTGGCTCCCCGTGAAATTGCCCGCTACTATCTGACATTGCCTTGGATTTACCCATTCGCTAATGAATTAGTTTTTGCTAACCCAGTGATTATGGGTGTCCTAGAGCGTGTGTTTTACCAAGAATACGTAATGGTTCAGTTAGGGGTTGATGTCCCGTTCCAAGGTTCAGATTATCAGGAAATCCATCGGGACTTTCGCCCATTGTTTTGCGATTCCATAGTTACACCACTTTACGCCCTAGCAGTCAACTTTCCCCTTGTGGAAGTAACCGCAGAAAACGGCCCGTTTCAAATGGCGCGTGGAACCCATCTGCTACCACGAGAAGAGGGGCTACAAAAGATTGCTACTGGTGAAATTCCTCTAGAATCTTTTTATATGCAGCCAGGTGACGTGATGATGCGATCGCCTTTAGCACTGCATCGAGGTTCCCCAAATCGGACTAACCAGCCAAGACCGATGATAGTCATGGGCTATGGTATGCATTGGTTACACACACCAAAGGTAGATTTGACTCTCCCACAAGACTATTATGATAGCCTCCCAGAAGAATTAAGGCAGATGCTGCGGTGTCAGGTAGTAGAAAGCTTACCTAAGAACAAAGTCGAAACTTACGTGAATTTCAAATACTAGCCCAATTGGTAATAGTCTTCTTTGTGTCTTTGTGTTGAAAAATGGCTTGATTGACCACAGAGGCACAAATACACGAAGCAAAATCTATACATAATTGAAATGCAAACCTATACTAATCCGGTCTACCAAGGTTATTTTGCTGATCCCTTTGTTTGGCAATACCAGGGCGTATATTATGCCATCGGCACTGGTGCAGCAGAAGCTGAAGGAACGGTAGACGAAGTAGCCTCCGACTTAAACGTAGACCTCACTCACAAATCGCGTGTCTTTCCTCTATTACGTTCCTTTGATTTCTGCAATTGGCATTTTGTGGGTAACGCACTGTTGCGACCAGACCCAGCCCTTGGGGATAATTTTTGGGCCCCCGAAGTTGCTTACAGTGATGGACAATTTTACCTCTACTACTCTGTAGGTCATAAAGACAAGAAACATCAGTTGCGTGTGGCTACAAGCGATACTCCGTTAGGGCCTTATCAAGATGTTGGCGAACCACTTCTAGATCCAAATTCCTGTCCCTTTGCCATTGACCCGCACCCGTTCCGTGATGACGATGGACAGTGGTATTTGTTTTACGCCCGTGACGTTCTGGATATATCGGATGATTTACGTGTTGGCACAGCATTGTTTGTAGACAGACTCCAAACCATGACCAAACTTACTGGTGCGGAAAAAGTCGTTTTGCGTGCGCGATCTGATTGGCAACGGTTTTTAGCCAACCGTTTAATGTACGGTGAAATCTATGATTGGCATACCTTAGAAGGCCCCTGTGTCCGTAAGTATCAAGGTAAATACTACTGCTTTTATAGTGGTGGACGCTGGGAAACGGAGAACTACGGTGTAGACTATGGCGTTGCTGACAACGTGATGGGACCTTACTCTGATACAGGCAACGAAACCAGCCCCCGTGTGCTAAAGTCAGTTCCTGATTTTGTGAGAGGGCCGGGACATAACTCTATTGTGGTAAGTCCAGATGGTAACACTGAATATATGGTCTACCATGCTTGGACAAATAACATGGATAAGCGGCAAATTTGTTTAGACAAACTGATATGGACACCCGAAGGTCCACGTTGCCAAGGCCCTACCTGGACACCGCAGACCATTACTAGCTATTGAATTTAACGGTACTTAAATATTATTGTACGGGCTATTATTCTCTGATCAAAAGCTACTTAACGAGTGTGCCATTTAACTCAGCCTTTCCAATCCTTTATTCTGTAAATTATGCTCGATTTGCTGCATTTCTTCGATTGTTCTTACTGAAATAATACTGGATATTTCAGTATAAAATTTTTCATGTTTACTTTTTTCTATAGCAGATAAGATGATCAAATTCTGGCGTTCTAGTTCTCGCTTAAAGGTCATGAGAATTGATTCTAATGAACCAACTATGCGGTAATTACTACAGTATTTAGCTACTTCTTTTCCCAACCCTAATAAGGTATGACGTTGTAAGCAAAGCGGAGTTGAGCCGTTGACTCGTTGGTGTAACTAAAGCCAAAATATTCCTGCCAGTAATCCACCAGCAACTTTGGCGGTTGATTAATTACAATTCCTGGAATAGCATTACCCAACACAGCAAGGTTTTTCCAAGGTTCTTTTTGGAAAATTTTCTCGTAGGAAGTTTTGGTAGTTTCACTACTGCCGACTTACTTAAAGTATTTTTTCGTGTTCGGGTAGGTAGCCCAACTAGCAGTTGCAGGATAATTGAGAATGAACGCATAACCCCCATCAGTGATGTCTTCAGCAAACAGATCAGAAAAAGAACTCCCTTGAAAGTAATGAAAGTTGTATTTTGAGTTCATATCTAAAGTGATTGCTGAATTATTTTTTGGTAAACACGGCTGTCCTGTCCATTTTTTCGGTCATATAAGCAATTGCCATATCCTGGGAGTTATACGCCCAGCCCACTCGTCCTTGAGGATCTAGAAGAATGCACCCAGCCTCTCCTTTAACTTTAGATTTCAAAGTGTCAATTGCCATCTGAGCCGCTTCATCTGGGTGTCTGTCTCCAACCAGAAAATCAATCGCTGTTTTAGCCAGAACTACGGGAATGATTGACTCGCCATCGCCTGTTGTTGAACAAGCGCCGAATTTGTTATCCGCGTATAAGCCACAGCCAATCAGCGCAGTGTCACCAACGCGACCAGATTGCTGGTTCGTAGTGCCACCAGTTGAAGTGCCAGCTGCTAAGATGCCACTAGAATCTAAAGCTACACAGCCTACGGTGTTCGGACGATCCACAACTTCTTGATCCTGCTTCCACTGCTTCCACTGCTGCCACTGTTCGTCAGCTATCAAGTCTTCTTTTCTACACATTTCGGCTTTGCAGTCTGCGGCAAAGCGTTCTGCGCCCCGCGCCACTAGCAGCCTGGGTTTTTCATCCATAATCTTCCGTGCTATGGAGATGGGATGACGGATGCCCTGAACCGCTGCAACTGCTCCCCAACTCAAAGAGCCTTCCATCATCGCCGCGTCTAGCTCTACCTCTCCGTCGCCGTTGAGAGTTGCGCCCAGACTGGCGTTAAATGTCTGGTCAGCTTCCAGAACTCGAATAGCTGCTTCAACAGCTTCTGAGGCAGTACCGCCACTGAGTAGCACTGTCCAACCAGCTTCTGCTGCTGCTGTGCAGCCTGCATGGTTGGCTGCAACTTTATCTTCGGAGATGGTTTTTGCTCCACCGTGAACAATGATGCTTGGTATGATCATAATTTCCTCTAGTTAGTATGAATTTTGCGGGACTGCAATTGCCTCAACGGGTTCGTCTATCAGTTGCAGCGATGGGCTACGCCCTACCGTAGGTAATCGCATCTTTAAGGTCTCTAAACCCAAGCCCTTACTTGCTGAGATAAACACAGCCTGGGGATACTCTTGTTGAACTTTAGCCAAAGTTTCGCTATCTACTTGGTCAATCTTATTAAATGCAATTAAACCTTTCTCCGGAATTGCAGACATTTCTTCAAGTATTTCTTCCACACTAGCAATGTGACTTTCCCAAGCTGGGTGGGATAAATCTACAACATGAAGCAAGGCATCAGCCTCAATTACTTCTTCAAGTGTGGCGCGAAATGCGTCTACAAGTTGTGGTGGTAGTTCGTGAATAAACCCTACGGTGTCTGTGAGCAAAATTGTTTTGCGTTCTTGAGTTTCTGACTCTGTAATTACTACTTTGCGCGTTGTGGGGTCGAGGGTGGCAAATAGTTGGTCTGCGGTGTAAACCTCAGCTTTAGTTAACACATTTAGCAAAGTTGATTTACCAGCATTGGTATATCCTACTAATGCCACAACCGGAATTTCTTGCTGTTGTCGCTGTTGTCTAATACGAGCGCGATGTGCTTGTAATTGGTCTACTTCTTGCTGTAGTTGGGCAATTCGTCGTTTAATTGTCCGCCGTTCTGTCTCTAGCTTAGTTTCACCTGGACCCCGTGTCCCAATCCCTGCACCTAATCTAGACATTTCCTGACCGCGACCACGTAGCCGAGGTAGCATATATTCGAGTTGTGCCAATTCTACTTGTAATTTACCCTCTTGAGTGCGAGCGCGTTGAGCAAAAATATCTAAAATTACCTCTGTGCGGTCAACAACTCGAATCCCAATTTCATTCTCCAAATTGCGGGCTTGAGATGGAGAAATATCTTGGTCAAAAACAACTATATTAGCTCCTAACCTTTGAGCCAAAAGGTTGATTTCTTCAACTTTTCCTTTACCAACAACTGTTTGCGGATGAGGATGACTACGTTTTTGTCGCATTGTGTCTAATACAATTCCCCCAGCACTATCTACCAGACGTGCTAGTTCTGCCAGTCCGTCTTCAAATCTTTGGGCAGAAATATCATCTGTGTGTAATCCTACGAGCAGCACTTTATCCTGATCTGAAATAATTTCTTGAGATAAAAATACTCCGCCTCCTGCTTCGGAAATGTCTCTTTCCCATTCTTTCACTAAGTCGCTAAATTCTTGTTCGCTTAAATCAGCCAAACTTAGGGGAGGTGAAACTATCCAAGGTGTTTCTAAATCGGGGACAATATAGGCTAAGAAAACATCTTGGATTTGGCTATCAATCACGCTTAACATGATTAGAGCATCTAAGTGCTGGCGTGCCATTGCAACCAATGCTGCTGTATCCGGAGCTTCTGTTTTAAATTGAGTAGCAATGCAACGAACTCGACTCAAGCGTTCTGCACTATGGCGAGGTAGTTCTGGGGCTGGGATTTGGGTTTGATTTGGTGTTCCTACCGCCACTCGGATAATCTGTCCATGCCGATTAATATAACAACAAATTGGGTGATGGATTGTTGTACTAATTGCAGCTAAGGTTTGAGCAAATTCTACCGTAATGAATCTATCTGCTGGTTGATGTTCTTCATAAAGCTGCTGTAATTTTTTCAGATGGCTGGACTTTACCCCTTGAGTGTTGCCATATATTTTTTTTTGCATAAGACTAATATTTTATGATGATTAAAAATGATTTAATTTATATTTATCTTTTTTGGATTGAGGATTAATCTACCAAGCGAAACAAGTCAATAACTTTGTTATCTATACCAAAAGAAAGCCTATTGCGTATTATTTAAAAATGCAGACTAAATTATTTGACTAAGTAGAAAGGCTTAATTATTTGTCAGACGTGTAATTCCCTTAATCAAGCATTTAACCCCTGACCAGCATGGGTTACTAAATTATTTACTATGAAACTGTAAATGTGTAAGTGTCGCCGTGGTTGAGGTATTGGAGATGATTATCTAACCCGGCTTGAGCGATCGCCTGCTTAAAGTCCTCAAGGGCTGACTTGAAAACTGTATAATCATTGAAATGAATTGGTATAGCTGTGCGCGGAGCAATAATTTGAATAGCCTGTACACCTTGCTTGGCATCCATTGTCAGCAAGATACCAAAAGCCTTTGTCCCGCCCAAATGTAGTAAAGCTAGGTCAATATTTGGATATCGTCGGGGAATTTCGTAAAGTGATTGGTGGATGAGGGTATCGCCAGTAATGTAGAGGCGAAACTTAGTTTCTGCATTGGGTGTCTGAAACTCCAACATACTACCCATGACAGGCGGTAGCAACGCTTTTAATATACTAGGCCCATGTATTCCAGGCATGGCAGTGATCCGCAAAGTAGCATCGCCTTTGACAACTGTGATTGTTTCCCAGGTTGTGAGAGCTTGAGGTGAGTGAAAACCTTTTTGTTTAAGGTCTGCGGCTGCGTGATGTGTCGTGATGATAGGTAGATTTTTATCAAGTTTTTCTGCTGCTATGCGATCAAAGTGATCATCGTGCATATGGGATAGTAGAACAAAATCTAACGGCGGTAACTGCTCAATATCTAAGGCTGGGTCAGTGAGGCGCTCTGAATGTATACCATAACCTAAATGTACATGATCGCCTCGGTGGAGAAAGTTAGGATCGGTAAGAATTGTAAAGCCTGCATAGCGTAGCAGCACAGTTGCAGTACCGATGAAAAAAATCGAACCACTGTCAAAGTTTGCTGTTGTGCCGTCTGCGGGTAGAATAAGTCTTTTTGCATCCTCCATGATGTACTTTGTTCCTATTACTACAATTAAGCTTTAAGTTGCATAGGAATTGGTATAAGTTGGCAATTATCTACTTATGTCGCTTTTGATGCCATTGCCAAGCGTGGGTAATGATTTCATTTAAGTTTGGGTATTGAGGTTGCCAACCCAATGTTTTACGTGCTTTATCACTACTACCAACTAAAATTGGTGGGTCACCTGGTCGGCGATCGCGCTCTAT
Source organism: Nodularia sp. LEGE 04288 (assembly GCF_963896525.1). Lineage (NCBI taxonomy): Bacteria > Bacillati > Cyanobacteriota > Cyanophyceae > Nostocales > Nodulariaceae > Nodularia > Nodularia sp. LEGE 04288. Next base: position 1,817 of record NZ_CAWQOY010000107.1, on the reverse strand, counting down.
AATTGGGATATCTTTACCAGTTACTTCCTTGGCAGTTTCTATTACTTCTCTGACTGAAAAACCATTACCATTGCCTAGATTAAATACTTCACTTTCTCCCCCATCTAGCAAATACTGCAAACCCAAAATATGAGCTTGTGCTAAGTCATTAACATGAATATAATCGCGGATACAAGTACCATCTGGGGTAGGGTAATCAGTACCGAAAATAAAAATGGATTCGCTTTTACCTAAAGCAGTCAGTAACACTAGGGGGATGAGGTGAGTTTCGGGAATGTGGTCTTCGCCCAGCAATCCATTGGGGTCAGCACCTGCGGCGTTAAAATAGCGGAAGCTGACAGATTTGAGATTGTAGGCGTGATCAAAATCTGACAAAATTCTTTCTACCATCCATTTGCTAGTTGCATAGGGACTAATGGGGTTTTGAGGATGGTCTTCGGTAAGAGGAATAAATTGCGGTATACCATAAAGAGCGCAAGTAGAAGAAAAGATAAATTTATTCACGGAAGCCGCCAACATTGCTTCTAAAAGCGTCAAAGTGCCGACAACATTATTACGGTAATATTTGGCTGGGTCGTTGACAGATTCACCCACAGCAATGTAAGCAGCAAAGTGCATTACCGCCGCTATATTATTTGTAGAAAAGATGCTGTCGAGAAGAGACCGATCGCTCATATCACCAACAATCAGCTTTACCTGCAAAACTTGTTCTACAATTTCTTGATGCCCGTTTGATAAATTATCTAGAACAATAACCTCATAACCTGCGTTTTTCAGAGCTAATACTGCATGGGAGCCAATATATCCTGCTCCTCCTGTGACTAAAATTGTTGACATAATTAAAGATTGGGGATTGAGGACTAGTACCGCCGTGATTAGGGGACGGGTGGGGACACCCATCCCACAAGAAAATTTGTCATGTTTTTTTATTTGGAAGTACCTAAACCCTAGCTTCTATCATCGAAGTAACGAGAAATAGCACTGTCAAGACAAGGCATTAATTCACCGCGATCGCTACCGAGTACGCTATAAGTTGGACGTTGAGCAATTAAACCAAGTTCTAGGGTAGGAAGCGCAATTAAACTGCTGACACTGACACCGGCTTGTTTTGCCGCTACCCTTGCTAAGTTAGCCCAGCTGATACCTGCGGACGCACTTTTATTAGCTAAGTGCCACAAACCGCTTTCACCATCAATTAATAAATCTAGGCTAGCATGGACAAGATCCGGTATATAGGTAGGTGAAACAACGGCATCCTCAGCCGCAACAAAACTATTACCAGCACTGAGTTCACGTAGGGCGATGGTAACGAAGTTATACTCATCCCAGGGGCCGAAAAATGCGCTGGTGCGAATCACTAGGGATGCGGGATAAGCCTGCAATACCAGCTTTTCTGCCATAACTTTACTGCACCCATAGACATTGAGCGGGGCAACGGTATCAGTTTCCACATAAGGGTTAATCACAGCCCCATTAAATACTAAATCTGAGGAAAATGTTAACAGTGCTGCGTTATATTGAGCGCAAGCAGTAGCTAAAATTTCTGCCCCTTCAGTATTGACTTTGAGGCAAATATGGGGTTCTCGCTCCGCATCGTCTACTCGCACATATCCAGCCGCATTAACAACTGCCCAAGGCTGCAACTCAGTAAAAACCGCATTAACAGAGGCAGTATTGGTAATATCCATTTCTTGGCGTGTCAGTAAGCGATAGGTAATGCCTCGCACTTCACACAACCGCGCAAACGCTTTTCCTAATGTTCCTCTAGCTCCAACGATCGCTAAAGGACGAGTAAGTTTTTCCCCACTCCCCACTCC
>NZ_CAWQOY010000106.1:0-59464 GCF_963896525.1 Nodularia sp. LEGE 04288 | reverse complement strand
GTATAAGAGACAGGGTTACTTATACTACTTTATTGTTCTTTAAACTTCATCCTCCTCAATTATGGCACTGCGATCAAGTATGAGTAAATCACGCAATTGATCGGTATTCATTTCAGTCAGCCACTCTTCACCAGTATTAACTACCTGTTCCGCTAATTGTTTTTTACTTTCAATCATGTCATGAATTTTCTCCTCTAAAGTGCCAGTGCAGACAAATTTATGCACTTGGACATTGCGAGTTTGACCAATGCGAAATACTCTATCTGTGGCTTGATTTTCCACTGCGGGATTCCACCATCTGTCAAAGTGAAATACATGATTAGCCCTAGTTAAATTCAAACCTACTCCACCCGCTTTTAAAGAAAGAATCATAATCGGAGGTCCTTGGGGATCGTGTTGGAAACGGTCAATCATTTCCTCTCGTTGTTTTTTAGTGCTACCACCATATAAAAACAAAATTTCTTGCCCTAATTTTTCCTGCAAATGAGCTTTTAATAACTTACCCCATTCAGCAAATTGGGTAAAAATCAAAGCCCTATCGCCTTCCTCCAAAGCCACATTTAACATTTCATCTAGCCGCTGTAGTTTGGCAGAACTATGTTCTTGTAATGTGGCTAATTTCAAATATTGGGCTGGGTGATTACAAATTTGTTTAAGTTTAACTAGTAAACCTAAAATCATGCCTCGACGTTGCAAACCCTCCGCAGATTCAATCTCTGCTAAAGATGCTTCCACTACTTGTTGATAAAGTGCAGCTTGTTCAGCCGCAAGACCACAAAAAACCGTCATTTCTTGCTTCTCTGGCAAATCTTGAATAATATCACGATCTGTTTTCAGACGACGCAGAATAAATGGTTGAACTAAACCCCGCAATTGATTTAAAGATGCGGTGTCACCATACTTTTCAATTGGCATAGCAAACCGTCTTTGAAAAAATTGGCGATTTCCCAAATACCCAGGATTCAGGAAATCCAAAATAGACCATAATTCCTGCAATTTATTTTCTACTGGTGTCCCTGTTAAAGCTATCCGAAATGTAGTTTTTAATTCCCTCACAGCCTGAGATTGTTTAGCTTCAGGATTTTTCACATTCTGGGCTTCATCTAATACAATCATCTGCCAATCAACACTCTGCAAAGATTTAACATCCCGGTGGATGAGTGAATAACTGGTAATAATCACATCTTGTTTTTTGACTGCTTCTAGAAACGCCTTACCTTTGAGACGTTTATCGCCGTGGTGCTGCAAAACTTTGAGACTAGGGGCAAATTTTTTAATTTCCCGTTCCCAGTTACCTAAAATAGAAGTCGGACAAACAAGTAACGTGGGATTTTCCAGTGCATCCTGTTCCTTGAGATGGAGTAAAAAGGCGATTAGCTGAATTGTTTTCCCCAGTCCCATATCATCAGCCAGACAAGCACCCAAACCCCAACGTTCTAAGAAAGCTAGCCAAGCCGCCCCTCTTTCCTGATAAGGTCGTAATTGTCCTTGAAAATTTGCAGGTGTCGGTAGAGGTGCGATCGCCTGATTATTGGTTAACGCCCCAATTAACTCTTGCAATGTTCCAGATGCTTCAAAACTGACCACAGGTAACTTTTCAATCGCTTGGGTATCTCCCGAACTCAGACGTAAAGCATCTTCTAAAGAAAGCGTCATTTCGTCTTTACGAGAAGCAAAAAACGTCTGCGCGGTTTTAATATCCTGGGGTCGCAGTTCCACCCACTCGCCGTTAATTTCTACCAGTGGGCTATTTAAAGCTACAAGTTTATTAAATTCAGTTTTAGAAATCGTTTGTCCACCAATTGCCAATTGCCATTGAAAATTGAGTAAACTTTGTAAACCCAACCGTCCCTGTTTTTTCTTTTGGGTTTCCGCACTGATTTTCAAACCCAAACGATTCGCCCATCCTTCGCGATTCGCTAAACTCGGAGGCAAAATTACCCCCAAACCACTATCTTCAAATCGCCAAGCCACAGACTTAATAAATTCATAAGCTTGTAATGGGTTGAGGCGACAAGATTGGGGATATTCTATTTCTAAACTAGGTACAAGAACGGGATATAATCGTGAAGCTAACCCCAACCCCCGTAATAAAGTTTCTTGGGGTTGATCAATGGTACGATTTTGAGTAGCTAATTGTTCAACTGGGTGATGCCAAATAGTTGCCGCATCCACCAAGAAATCGGGATCATCAGCCGCTTGCAGAGAATATGCCAACATCCAATCTGTTGCGCCAGATGCAGGCGGAAGCAGTTGAAAACAAGCACGAAACAACGCTTTTCCTGCTAGTTGGTATTGCAACGGCATCGTCCAAGATTTCAGCGCCGCTTCTAATCTTTCTACTTCCATTGCATCTGCATTCACGGTGTTAGATGCACTCGTTAAACCTTGCAACCACTGTCGCACCGCAGATGGTAAAGATGCCATCATCCTAGTTTCTAGTAGAGGTTGAGAAGCCAGCATTCCCCGCACTTGGGCATCTATCGTATTGTTGAGAAATCCTAATAATAATTCCTGCGGTTCATTTGGTAAATCTACTGCTAAATATTTTTCTTCTAACTCCGCACTTTTTTCATAAGTACGACAAGCTAATGGCATCTTTGCAGAAAATTTTTCTAAGCGAGTTCCGTCCACAGCACTGTCTAAAAGGACTTGCCACCTAGCCACAATTGAACTATCAGCTTGTCGTTGGATAGTGGGCAAACACTTACATCGGGAGATTAAATCTAAACTCCAACGGGCAATTTGTGACCAAAAACGTAAGTCTCCACCGAACAAAGTATTCTCGTCTTTAGCAGCATTCAAGGGAACAGCAGCGAGAAATTTTATTGCTTCAGTGGGGTTGAGACAAAAACCCTCGACTCGCCAAGGTTGGAGATATTGAGGTAAGTTGATTTCAGATGCCAAAATTGCAGAATGTAGAGGGGAAATAAATTCGATTTCTTGCTGATTATTTTCTGAGATATGAGTTGGTAAAGCAATGATTTGAGAGTGCGTTGGTAAGTTGAGTTTAGTAGAATTTGTACTTTTACGAGTTCGCCCAGTGGCAGTTACAGCAACTTGGGTTTGCGGCATTAAGCTAGCAATTTTGATGTTTTGAGAAATCAACCATTCACTCAAATCAACTGGTGTCATTGCCAATGGATGTGGTGGTATCTCTTGGGATGCAATAGACTCAAAGTTTACTCGTGATGAACGCCAAGTTTCACCCCAAATGAATAAACAACTATTTTCATTTTTTAGTAACCAATTACCGTGTAAAATTGCCATCTGCTAACTACTCAAAATTTGATTAAACTAAAGTATTAAATACAGGACTTACGCAAAAATTACCAAAAATCTTGATTTATCCAACCGCCAAGTCGCCAAGAACGCCAAGACAATTTAGAGTCTGCGTAAGTCCTAAAATATCTAACTTCTGTTATACTAATTAAAATATCTATTTTCACATTTTGACTTATCCCAATTTTTTTATTCTAGCCATATTTTCCATTATTTGCCACCTGTAAAAAACTTGTCAATAATTACATCATCTCATCAAATATTGGCAAAAAATAATTTAGATAAAGTATGAATTTATCTGTCTACATCTGGAGATAATTATCTTGGTAAATACCAGATTTATTTGCAAAATCTTGTAGTATAGTATATTTGCAAAATATAAATCACACAGCATGAAATTTGTTACTCATGAAGTTGCCTCTTGATCAAGTTTTAAAAAATGAGTTAGCAGTGGAACTAGATTATATGCAACCCCAAGAACAGGAGGCGGTGAGGTCATTACTAAATGTCGTAATTAATGAAGGTAAAACTTACCCCCAAAATAAACCTCTGTCGCAGGCGGCATTTGCAGCTTACTGGTTGAGTCAGGATGCCTTCGTGGTGAGGACATCTGCTCAAGATGGTATACACAAGCCAAAAGAGGTGCTAGGGGCATTTTATATCAAGCCAAACTTCCCTGGTATGTGTAGCCATATTTGCAACGCTGGTTTTATTGTACAACCTGGGTTACGCGGTCAGGGTATTGGAAGGTTTATGGGGGAGGCGATGCTAGTAATAGCAGCAAACCTGGGCTACGAAGCGGTGATGTTCAATTTGGTCTTTGAAACCAATATACCTTCAGTTAAACTTTGGCAATCCTTGGGATTTGATATTATTGGAAATATTCCGCGTGCAGTGAAGCTAGCTGATGGGCAGTTAGTAGAGGCGTTGATTTTCTATCGCGCTTTGGATTAAACGACTTATTTATCTTTCTGTGTACCAGAAGTCAGTCTGAGAGCATAAATGTTAGGATTGCCACAGAAAGAGAAAAGCGAAAGAGAAGGAAAAAAAACTGAATGGCAGAAGTTGATAAGTCAATATCCTTCGATGGTAGGGATATTAGACTGAAAGTAGGCTTACTGGCTCCCCAAGCTGGTGGGTCGGTTTTAATAGAATCAGGGGATACATCTGTTTTAGTGACGGCTACGCGTTCCAAGGGCAGAGAAGGAATTGATTTTCTTCCCCTGACGGTGGATTATGAAGAAAGATTGTATGCCGCAGGTAGGATTCCCGGAGGAATCATGCGGAGAGAAGGTCGTCCACCAGAAAAAACAATTCTGACTAGCCGTCTGATAGACCGCCCCATGAGACCTTTGTTTCCTTCATGGTTGCGTGATGATCTGCAAATTATCGCCTTTACGCTGTCGATGGACGAGTTGGTACCACCTGATGTCCTAGCAGTGACTGGTGCTTCTATTGCTACCCTGATGGCACAAATTCCGTTTAACGGGCCAATGGCGGCAGTGCGGGTGGGCTTAGTGGGTGATGATTTCATTATTAACCCCACCTATGCAGAAACTGAAAACGGAGACTTGGATCTGATTGTGGCTGGTTCACCCCACGGTGTGATCATGGTGGAGGCGGGAGCCAATCAATTGCCAGAGCAAGATATTATTGAAGCGATTGATTTTGGTTACGAAGCAGTCAGAGATTTAATTAAAGCGCAGCAAGATTTGTTAGCGGAAATGGGTCTGAAAATTGTGCAAGAAGCACCACCAGAGGAAGACCCAACTCTGAGCAATTATATCCGCGATCGCGTCAGCGATGAAATTAAGAAAATTCTGTCTCAATTTGAATACACCAAAGCCCAACGGGATAACGCTTTGGATATTGTAAAGGAGCAAGTTGCGAGTGCGATCGCCGAATTACCAGAAGAAAACGAAGTTCGACTGGCTGCAACGGCAAACAACAAAGCACTCGGTAACACCTTTAAAGACATCACTAAACACTTCATGCGCCGTCAAATTGTTGACGACAACGTGCGCGTTGATGGTCGCAAACTCGATGAAGTGCGTCCAGTTTCTTGTCAAGTTGGTGTCTTACCCAAGCGAGTCCACGGCAGTGGTTTATTTAATCGGGGTTTAACCCAAGTATTATCCGCTTGTACCCTTGGTACTCCTGGAGATGCCCAAAACCTCAACGATGACCTGCAAACAGACCAATCCAAACGTTACCTGCATCATTACAACTTCCCTCCCTTCTCGGTTGGAGAAACTAAACCGATGCGTTTCCCAGGAAGGCGCGAAATTGGTCATGGTGCTTTAGCCGAAAGAGCGCTCATCCCTGTGCTACCTTCAAAAGAAGCATTCCCCTACGTGATTCGTGTAGTCTCGGAAGTGCTTTCTTCCAACGGTTCCACTTCTATGGGTTCGGTGTGCGGTTCCACTCTAGCCTTGATGGATGCTGGTGTCCCCATTCTCAAACCCGTCAGCGGTGCAGCAATGGGTTTGATTAAAGAAGGTGACGAAGTGCGAGTCCTGACTGATATTCAAGGGATTGAAGACTTCTTAGGCGATATGGACTTTAAAGTCGCCGGCACAGATACCGGGATTACCGCCTTGCAAATGGATATGAAAATATCTGGTCTGTCATTAGACGTTATCGCCCAAGCCGTCCACCAAGCGAAATCAGCCCGGTTGCATATTCTGGATAAAATGCTCCAGACTATCGAAGAACCAAGAGTTGAAACCTCACCCTATGCCCCCCGTCTATTGACCATCAAGATTGATTCAGACATGATTGGTCTGGTCATTGGACCCGGAGGTAAAACCATCAAGGGCATCACTGAAGAAACTGGTGCGAAGATTGACATCGAAGACGATGGCACCGTGACGATTTCTGCTGTGGATGAAAGTAGGGCTAAGAAAGCCCGTAACATCATTCAGGGTATGACTCGTAAGCTACACGAAGGTGATGTTTATGTCGGGCGTGTGACTCGGATTATCCCCATTGGTGCATTTGTAGAATTTCTGCCAGGAAAAGAAGGCATGATTCACATATCTCAATTAGCTGACTATCGCGTTGGTAAAGTTGAAGATGAAGTAGCTGTTGGGGATGAAGTGATTGTCAAAGTGCGCGAAATTGACAATAAAGGACGAATTAATCTCACACGTTTGGGTATCCACCCAGACCAGGCGACTGCGGCGCGAGAAGCTGCGGCAGTGAATCGATAAATCGATTGGGGATTTTAGATTTTTATCTAAAATCCGCGATGCGTCTGAAATTTGAAATAAGAGCCGTAGACTGAAGTCGCGGCTTTAGTCTACCTGAACATTGGCTTTAACACGAGCCAGCAGACTTTCTATTTTTGCTAACGGTACAGCACCAGAAAAAGTTTCCCCATTAATGAAAAAGAATGGAGTACCGCTAATTCCCAATTTCTCTGCTAGCAGTTGATCTTTCTCAATCAACTCACTGACTTCCGCTTCATTTCGTTGTTGATTGAATTTTGTCAAATCTAGGTTAAGATATTTAGCGATCGCAACATATAATTCTTCACTCAATTTGTCTTGGTTATTAAATAAAGCATCGTGATATTGCCAAAACTTTCCTTGTTTTCCGGCTGCCAATGCAGCTTTAGCCGCAGGAATAGCTTGAGGATGAATCCCACTTAAAGGATAATGTTTATAAACGAGTGCCACTTCATCTTGATGATCAAGCATAAACTGATTTAATGTCTGCTGAACCCTACCACAGTAAGGACATTGAAAATCTGAAAACTCTATCAACACAATCTTTTTTTCTTTTGCTCCCATGACAGGAGATTCACCGATAAAACTGAGAGGATTTTTCTTAATTTCCTGCTTGAAGTCCTGTTGAGCTTGTTGCTGCTGCTGTTCTTGTCGCTGTTCTTCAGCCTTTAAAGCTTCTTTAATTACTTCTGGATGATTGCGAATAATTTGCAAAACTTCAGTTTCTAATTGGGGATTAATTACATGACTGGTGTCTGCTTGCACAGGTGTAGGAAAAATGAGGAATGTCAAGCAAAAAAATAAAAATCCGGCTAACCATACAAACCGTAGCCGCCGGGAACGCAAATCAACATAATTCATCTTAGTCTAGTAATTAATTGCGGACTTCTTTAAAACAGATGTTTGTATTGTCTGATAATTTGGCTAAAAGATACAAGGAGAGTTAAGACATTTAATACAGTGAAAAAATATCAGTAAACCAAAAAGTTTCTGATCAGCCAATTCCAGTGGACATTGCCGTTAAATGTGAGTCAGCAGACCATCATTTCCGCCTAAGTAGTTAAAATTCCCGCATCTGTGCAAAAATCGCCAAATCCTCTTTCCCCCTGCTCCCTTGCATCTTGTTTCCCAGAGCTAGAATCCTGACTATGACATTCATTTCTCCAAGTTTGTGGTTTACTGATCACAGGGGTGATTTAGCGATCGCTCCCACTCACTGATTTTGTATATATCCAGAAAATCTTCATTCAAGTTTTTTAGCAAGTTTTATGGATGCTTCCGAGTTATTAGCAACAATCACACATCTGATTGATCAAGCAGAACAAGGCGACATTGATCCTTGGGATGTGCAGGTAATTGAGGTTATTGACCGTTACCTAGAACTAATGGCACCGGAGGCCACAGCTAAAGGCTATGAGTCCGACTTATCGCAATCGGGACAAGCATTTTTGTCAGCATCAATGCTGGTATTATTCAAAGCTAACACTTTGATGCAACTATCTACAGTAGACGAGGCAGATCAAAATTTAGCAGATGATGCTCTCTCAGCCAGTGAAGATGGCTTATTACATCATGCTCATCGTCTGCAATTAGAGCGACACCTGCGCCGCCGTCCCTCAGCAATGCCACCACCAAAGCGCCGTGTGACTCTGCAAGAGTTAGTTAAGCAATTGCAGATTATGGCCAACCAGCTCAAACTTGTGCAAAAATCCAGCAAATCTGTTCGCCCCAAGCGTCAACCCAGCGCCCAAAATATGCGACAGGCGTTAGAGTTAGCTCACCAGGAAAATCTGACAGAAGTAGCTGGGGAACTAGAGCAAGTGTTGCATTGTTCCGCAAGAGAGCTATTTAGAGAACAAAATTGTTTAAATCTAGAACAACTCGTGGATTTGTGGACTCAAACAAAGCAACCACACCCCAAGAATTCTCCCCATGAGTCAGAAAATAGCCACACAGTTAGTGTTTTCTGGGCGCTACTACTGCTCTCATCTCAATCCAAAGTCGAGTTATTACAAGACGAGTTTTACCAGGAAATTAAAATTCGGTTACTGACAGATATAGCTAATTGACACTCCCCGCGATAAATCCACGGGGATTCTTGGTTCAACGAAACCACTTAACCTAGAGTCCTTGCGTCATCTAGACCAGAGGTGGGATTCTCCCCCGACGCGCAGCCATGCCCGTTGGCGTAAGCCTGCCGCTAGGCATAGGGCTTTAGCGTTAATTCGGGTATGCCCTACCCTATTTGCATTAGTGCAAGTCCTGTTTAGTTTGAAACATTTGTTTCAAAATTCTGAGTCGTGTTTCGACTTCGCTCAACACAAGTCTAGCCCCTATAAATCTTTTACCTACTGCTAGGAGGAAACTAGAAAAATGCAATAGAACCGCGTAGATTTAATTATCTTGGCGAAGCCTCTCCCTTTGGGAGAAGGTTCAGTGCTTTGTCTTTCGACAGCTAGGTTTTTTAAGTGGTTGATTACCTTTCCACTATTATGAGTATAGCAGCATATTGGTACACTAATGAATTAAAAGCCGTCGTAGAACAACGGGGCTTTAAACCCAATTTTTCGGTAAACTGGCTTGTGTTTGAGGAATAAAATTTTATGAAAGCCATGATTCTCGCGGCGGGTAAGGGTACTCGTGTGCGTCCCATTACCTATACAATTCCCAAACCGATGATTCCTATCCTGCAAAAGCCAGTGATGGAATTTCTCCTGGAACTTTTGCGCCAACATGGATTTAACCAGATTATGGTCAATGTTAGCCATTTGGCGGAGGAAATTGAAAACTATTTTCGTGACGGTCAACGGTTTGGCGTAGAAATTGCTTATTCTTTTGAAGGTAAAATTGATGATGACGGCAAACTGGTAGGAGAAGCCATTGGTTCAGCTGGTGGAATGCGGCGTATCCAAGACTTCTCACCATTCTTTGATGATACCTTTGTGGTGTTGTGTGGTGATGCTCTCATTGACCTAGATTTGTCTGCGGCTGTGAAGTGGCATAAATCTAAAGGGTCAATTGCCACCATCATTACGAAATCTGTTCCACTGGAAGAGGTTTCCAGTTATGGTGTAGTAGTCACCGACGAAGATAGTCGCGTCATAGATTTCCAAGAAAAACCCTCGCAAGAGGAAGCTATTAGCACCAACATCAACACTGGTATTTATATTTTTGAGCCAGAGGTGTTTGAGTACATCCCTTCCGGGGTGGAATATGACATTGGTGGCCAGTTATTTCCCAAATTGGTGGAAGTTGGTGCGCCCTTCTACGCCATTGCGATGGACTTTGAATGGGTCGATATTGGTAAAGTACCAGACTACTGGCGGGCAATTAATGGTGTACTACGAGGCGAAATTAAAAATGTCCAAATTCCCGGTAATGAAGTCGCTCCTGGTATCTACACTGGCTTAAATGTGGCAGTGAATTGGGACAAAGTGGATATCACAGGCCCAGTGTACATTGGTGGTATGACCAGGATTGAAGACGGGGCTAAGATTGTTGGCCCGGCAATGATTGGCCCGAATTGCTGGATATGCAATGGTGCAACAGTAGAAAACAGTGTAATTTTTGAATGGTCGCGATTAGGCCCAGGAGTCAGACTGGTTGATAAGTTAGTCTTTGGACGTTATTGCGTGGATAAAACAGGTGATGCCATAGATGTTCAAGCTGCTGCTTTAGATTGGCTGATTACTGATGCGCGTCAGACTCCGCCATCGGAAACACCTTTTGAGCGGCAAGCGATTGAGGACTTGTTGGGAACGAATGTAACTTAGGGAGTAGGGAGTAGTACCGCAGGGCGGAAGTCAAAAGTCAAAAAACTTATTTTATAGGCTTTTTATTGATTTTGAATGATCTGTCTATTTACGCCGTGCTGTACTAGGGAATGGGGACTGGGTATTGGGTATTTAGATGGAGAATTTTCTTCCCCCCTGCACCCTGCACCCTGCTCCCCTGCTTCTTCCCCTAGCTATTCAGATACGTATATCTTCCTAGACTCTGCTCGTAGGTTTGTAGCAATCGCTGAGATTCAGCTAGGGTGATGTGTTTTTCTTCTAAGGCTTTCTCACAACGCTGACGGATACTTTCTACCATGTCTTCAGAGTCATACTGCACATAGCTGACAACTTCGCTCATGGTGTCACCTTTGACGATGTGTTGAATTTGGTAGCCTTTGGGTGTTAACTGGATATGAACTGCGTTGGTGTTACCAAATAAGTTGTGCAAATTGCCCATGATTTCTTGATAGGCTCCATTCAGGAACATCCCCAGATAGTAGGGTTCTTCTGGCTTAAAGGTGTGCAGTTCTAAAACCGATTTGACATCGCGTAGGTCAATAAAGCGGTCAATTTTGCCATCACTATCACAGGTGAGGTCTGCCAAAATTCCTCGTCGTATGGGTTCTTCATCTAGGCGGTGTATTGGCATGATGGGGAATAGTTGGTCTATTGCCCAACAATCTGGTGCTGATTGAAACACCGAAAGATTGATGTAGTAAATGGAAGCCATAATTTTTTCTAGGTCTTCCAATTCATCAGGTACGTATTCCTGCTGTCTAGTGATGTTCAGGATTTTTTGACAGCAAGCCCAGTAGAGTCGCTCGGCTTTAGCTCGTTCTTGGAGGCGCAGGATTCCTAAGTTGAATCGGCTGATGGCTTCTTCTTTAAATTGGGCTGCGTCGTGGTAGAACTCCTGATAATTCTCTTGGTTGATGGATTGGTAAGTTTCCCACAAGTATTTGATTACAGGGGATTCTTCTTCTTCTGGGGGTTCTGGTAAATCTAGTGGCACATCGCTAGTGCTGAGAACATCAAAAATTAGTACCGACTGATGGGAGGCGATCGCTCTGCCACTTTCGCTAATCAGCGTTGGTACGGGAATCTGCCGCTCTGCACAGGTATCTTTTAACTCTGCCACGATGTCGTTAGCATAGTTCTGCATATTGTAGTTTTTGGAGGCGTAGAAGTTGGTTTGGGAACCGTCGTAATCTACACCCAAGCCACCGCCCACATCGAGGTACTTCATGTCTGCCCCCAACATGGCTAACTCTACGTAGATCCGGCTGGCTTCTTGGATGGCATCTTTAATCACATTGATGGCAGAGATTTGGGAGCCAATGTGAAAGTGCATTAACTGCAAACAATCCAGCAAATTAGCTTCCCGTAGTTTGTCAACAGCTCCCATAATTTCGGGAATTGTCAGACCAAACTTAGCGCGATCGCCTGTGGATGTTCCCCAGCGTCCCATACCTTGGGTACTTAATTTGGCGCGAACTCCGACAATCGGCTTAATCCCTAACTGACGGTGTGCCGCAATCACCAAATCGACTTCCTCAACCTGTTCTATAACGATAATTGAGGTTTGTCCTAGTCTTTGGGCTAACATTGCCGTTTCGATGTATTCCCGGTCTTTGTAGCCGTTGCAAATCAGCAATGCGCCTGGTGTATCCAACAAGGCTAAAGCAATCATTAATTCCGGTTTAGAACCGGCTTCCAAGCCAAATTGATGAGGTTTGCCAAATTTGACTAAATCTTCAATTAAATGGCGTTCTTGGTTGCATTTGACAGGAAACACGCCACGATACACACCTGGGTAGTTATAGCGGGCGATCGCTTTATTAAAACAAGCATTCAACCGCTCAATCCGGTCTTCCAAAATATCGGAGAAGCGAATTAACATCGGCAGCCCTAAGTTACGCTGCTTCAAGGCGTTGACTAATTCAAACAAGTCTAGAGAACCACCGCGATCGCCTTTGGGAGAAACTGTAATATGACCGGCAGCATTAATGGAAAAATACGGCTCTCCCCAACCTTCTATTCGGTATAAGGATTCGCTGTCCTCAATTTTCCAAGACCCAGGCAAAGCTGCTGTAGTAGTAATACTAGGTGGTAGTAGCTTTTTTTGCTTGTGACTTTTCACTTCCGATTTATGTCCATTGGAAGGCATGACTACCTCTTCAGATGTAGCAGTTGATTCAGCACCCATTTTTCGTGACCTCTGTTTTTGACCCACGAATTAACAATTTAACGCATTCAAGTTGCAACGGATATGCACTTAGAGATAATTTCTGAGATAGACTCTGATTGGTCATTAGTCATTACTCCTGAGTCCTTGGTCATTAGTCCTGAGTGTGAAATCTTGATTACATGAACAAAAGACGCAAGGCAATGACAATAACTATGACTAGATAAAAAACGTATTAAGTTTTGGGAGATAGCTTTGGAACGCACATTTTTAGCAATTAAGCCTGATGGTGTACAGCGTGGACTGGTAGCGGAAATCATCCGTCGCTATGAAACTAAAGGTTTTACCCTCGTTGGTCTGAAATTCATGAAAGTCAGCCGCGAATTGGCGGAACAGCATTATGATGTTCACAAGGAAAGACCATTTTTTGCCAGTTTGGTCGAATTTATCACCTCTGGCCCTGTTGTCGCGATGGTTTGGGAAGGTGACGGCGTTGTGGCTTCTGCGAGAAAAATTATTGGCGCTACTAACCCCTTAGCAGCAGAACCTGGCACAATTCGGGGCGATTTTGGCATTAATATTGGTCGGAATCTGATCCACGGGTCTGATGCTTTGGAAACTGCACAGAGAGAAATAGCTTTGTGGTTTAAAGAGGAAGAATTAGTCAGTTGGCAACCACATTTAACACCTTGGTTGCAAGAGTAATTTAGGGAGTGGGAAGAGGCAAGGGGGCAGGCTTGCCGTGAGCGTAGCCGAATGGGTGTAGGGTGCAGGGGGGAAGACTTCGGGCTATGAACAAAATCTTTCTCCCGCATCTGCATTATTTCGACACTTCACTCTTTTCGGGTTCTAATTCGGGTACTTCTTCAATAACAGTACGCTGAGAAAATCCCCAGACGAGAACTAGTGCGATCGCCGAAATTACTGCCCATTCTGGTGGGACTAAGTTATCGTTGATCACTCTCATTAACAGGCGCAAACCGACAAACGCCACGGTGATATAGCCGGCATCTTCGAGGTTTTTAAATTCGTCTAACCAACGGATAAACAATCCTGTCATAAATCGCAGGGTGATGATGCCAATTGTTGCACCAGTCAGCACTAGCCACTTTTCTTGAGAAACCGCGATCGCAGTTGTCACACTATCCAAGGAAAAAGCTAAATCTGTAAAGGCAATTACAGGGATGGCTTGCCACAAAGAGTTAAAACGGGGGCCGTGATGATGGTCGTCTGCTTCCTCTGAGGTAAAGTGTTGAAATACCAACCACAGCAAATAGGCAGCACCTAATAATTCAAATTGCCAGTATTTTTGTATCCAAGTGGCAGTAAGAATCAGGCTAATTCGCAGCACATAGGCAACGACTAAACCAAAGTTGAGGGCTTTGCGTTCGAGTTCCTTGTCTTCTAATCCTTGGGCGATCGCAGCGAGGGCGATCGCATTATCAGCAGATAGCACAGCCTCTAATAGAACCAGGATTAGCAGCACTATCGGGGCTTCAACGCTGAAATGAAAGTTAAGGTAATCAAAAATGTGGTCTAGCATTCCGGGTTTCTCAAGCAGGAAAAATAAAATTTATCTGAAAAGTGCAACAAAATGCTACTCTTATCCAGCTTAACGTGTTGGTGCTGCATTCTCATGGGGAGGATATCCAGGCGATCGCGTTACGGTTAGAGATTTTGGGGTGTTATTCAATACACCAAAAGTTTTAATATTTCCTTTGCGGTGTAAAAAGTAAAAAGAAAAAGATCCCCGACTTCTTGAAGAAGTCGGGGATCTGAGCCTCGCGGTGTTTTCAAATCAAATATGATTGCTATCAAAGTTTTCAGATTGAGGACTATCACTCAAATTAGCCCGAAATTTTGCTAAATGTTTACGAACAGTCACCGTATTTTGATGGTCATCCCCAAACACCTGTTGACAAATTTTTAAAGATTGGAGATACAGGGGTTCTGCTTGGTCGTAGCGTCCTTGGGAATCGTAGAGATATGCCAAGCCAAGGAGGCTAGTGGCGACTGAGGGATGATTGTCTCCCAGCAGGCGTTTACTCAGTTCTAAAGATTGGAGATACAGGGTTTCGGCTTGGTCGTAGCGTCCTTTGGAATCGTAGAGTAATGCCAAGCCAATGAGGCTAGTGGCGACATCGGGATGATTGTCTCCCAGCAGGCGTTTATTGAGTTCTAAAGCTTGGAGAAACAGGGGTTCGGCTTGGTCGTACCTTCCTTGGGATTTGTAGAGTGATGCCAAGTTGTTGAGGCTGGTGGCGACATCGGGATGATTGTCTCCCAGCAGGCGTTTTCTGAGTTCTAAAGCTTGGAGATAAAGGGGTTCGGCTTGGTCGTAGCGTCCTTGGGAATTGTAGAGTAATGCCAAGTTGTTGAGGCTGGAGGCGACAAGGGGATGATTGTCTCCCAGCAGGCGTTTTCTGAGTTCTAAAGCTTGGAGATACAGGGGTTCGGCTTGGTCGTAGCGTCCTTGGGATTCGTAGAGTAATGCCAAGTTGTTGAGGCTGGTGGCTAAGTCAGTTTCTAAACCCAATTCGGTTTGCAAATTAATTGCTTGCGAATAATATTTAATTGCTAGATTCTCTTCTTGTTGATAATCTGGTGCTTCACCTTTCTCTAGTCGTCTTTGATAAATGCTTCCTAGCTGCGAATATAGACTAATTAGTAATTTTGGGTTTTTGTGATTATCTTGCTGTTCTAACTGCTCAACTAACCTTTCTAAATCAGCTATTGGTAATCCCGAATATTTACCATCATTTAAATTTGATAATTCACCATTTTCTAAAATATTCCTAATTTGTTCAAAGTCTTGAACATGAACAATATTTTTAGGCTTGCAGATAAAATAAAATACACCATTTCGCCAACTCCAAAAATCCGGGGCTTTTTTAATTAAGTTAACTAAAACCTGATTCGTTACCCACAGGACAATTGTAAAAGGAAACTCTCTTAGTGCTTCCCTTGTCCATTGCAAATAACCAAAAAACTTTTCTTGTTCAGATTGTGACTCGCCTAGCCTCAAAAAATAAAGTTGTTCTACACCCGTAACTGTAATCACTGCGGGTTGATGTTGCTGTAAATATTCTTCGCTTTCAACTAATTGCTGAATTGCAGCTTTCAAACTGGGTTCATTTCGCGCTAAGGTGACATGATAGCAACGGATATCTGGTTGTAATTCTGCTTGATAACGAAAAATAATTTCTTGACGATAATTTTCATAATCGCAAACTGCAATTAATAAATTCAAACTTCCCACACCAGCTTCAATGGAAACTATTAAATCATCGTAAGCGTCTTGATTTTGCTCATCTAAATTATTTGATGCTGGATTTGTCATCATATCAAACCCTCATCGCGCAACAATTCCACTACTATGGGATGTACGTCATACCAGTTTTTACTATTGCGATATTCCAGAACGTACAAACCATGTAATAAATCGAGAAATTCTTGTTCTTTGGGATCTTCAGGTTTAAAGTTTTGATAAGTATTTTGCAATATTTTATATTCTGCACTGCCCAGTGGCAAAGAAAAATCGTTGCGAATTTTATTAATTGCTTGGTCTAAAATATCTACATTAATCACAACAGTTTCGTCTGGTTGGCGACGAATTAACCGCAAACAAATTCGGCAACATTCGTTAGCAATCCGAATTAATTCCCGCAGTACACCACCGCTATTTATAGCGATATTTTTGGCTATTTCCGCTTCAATCAAATCTGAGGGAATACGTTTTTGCAGAATTTCACAGAGAATATCAAATGTTTCTTGACGTGGTTGGGCATCTGGCTGGCGACTATCACCTTTAGCAAATAACTTTAAAACAGGCATAACCACAACTTGGTCATTTGTTTCATTTTCAATAATTGGCTTGAGTGCAGTTTCTCGCAGTGCTGCAATCGGAATTGTGTAGATAATCCGAAACCCTGGTAAACACAGAGCTTTAATGTTATCTTTATAAATATGATTAACAACACTCAAGTCAAGTTTATCTAAATCATCGATAATTACTAATACATCTTTTTTATATGCTGCTTGAATCGATGCAGCAATAATATTTAGCTGGGCAACTAATTCAGATATTTTGCGCTCAAATTCCTGTTTTATTTCGTAGCGAATTGTCGAATCTACTTTTAATTTAGTGCTAATTAATTTTAATATACTGTTTTCGTTACTTGCTTCAGCTTGGATGCTATTTTCTTCAGTGCGGGTGCGAGTAGTAAACCATTTTTCTAACGCATCTTTTGTAGATTGGGGAATATTGACTTGACGTGCTTCTGCCTCCAGCATTAAATTAAGACCAATAGCAAACAGGATATTGATGTGATTCACATCAGACATTTCGATAGTTTCGGCAATAGAGAAAAACACCACAAAATATCTATCGTGAATGTTGCGGCTAAATTCTGCCAGCAAAGTTGACTTACCACAGCCACGATGTCCCGTAAAAATTATTTTGCCATCACTGCTAGGGCTATCTTCCACTAACTGTTCTAATTCATCAATAGTATCCCCGCCATAATCAACCCGGAAATCTCTTAAGTCTTTTTCCTGAGACAAAGGAAGCAATTCTAAGTTGCGGTAGGCTTCTTGAAAGGACTTTAACAAATCTTTAGACATGGAGATACAGCTTCTAAAATTGCTATCTATTCATATCATGGCTGCCAATGTCCTTAAAATAGTAAGTTAATAAATTTATTGTAGAACTCATATAGAGTAGTACAGTTCAGTGAAGCACCCAAATAAGATTCCTACTCCTGCTCCCTCTCCTTAGTAACTACGGTGTACACACAAGTGATCGAATCGCCCCCTAACCCCCAATTCTGGGGGAACAAGAATTTTCAAAGTCCCCCAAACTTGGGGGATTTAGGGGGCTAAACAGGCTCAAACGCAGACAGGCAAGACTTGTGTGTACACGGTAGCTCCTTAGTAAGGAGAGGGTTGGGGTGAGGTTTCATGAGCTACAAACCTCTAATGATTTACGCCGTTCTAATTCTTACTCAGAAAACTCTGCCAATTTTCTCAACAGACTCTCTGCTAAATTTAATAACTCCCCATTGTTTAAATCAACATTCTTGTCCTCACCAGCTAACAGATTTCTCACCAGACATAATCTGTCATTTTTTTCGCCAATTCTCCAACATACTTCTAAATTTACGGCTAAATCAAAAAGAGAACGCTCTCCTAAATTTTGCCTGATTCTGATAGCTACATCATCACTGCTAACTAAAAACTCTTTAATAGCATCTAATAATTTATTACCTAAAATTTCGTCGTCTCCCCAAGTCTCTAACCAATTACTATCTGCATCCTCAACATAGAAATGAACAAAATCTACCCCGTAAGTTAGCCAGTCATGCTGCATTCTGCGGGCTGTTGTTAAAGTTTTAGCAAATTCTTCCACAGAAGTTTCGTAGCTTTGAGTTTCTTGTCTGTTAGCCATAAAAGCTGTGATGATCTGATGAGTATGTAGGGGACAAACACAAAACTGGAATTATTGAACTGTTGAGAGCATCAGTCAAATTTCAAGTACTTGCCACCAGAAAGGTAGTCACTGTTGTGCAGTGCTATATTGACTAACTGCTTAATGAAATTGGCATCCTTGGGATTGTAACTTAAAAATATTCCTCTCTCAATTTCCCAGGAATGCAGTGTATTTTGCCAAAAATGATACTTTTGATGATTAAACTCTTCGGATACGCTGGTAACTTGAATACATAGTGGTTTGTGCTGACGACTACTAACAATCAAATCTGTTGCCATAGACAAGTCGGCAATATAACGCTTCCACACACTACCTTCACGTTGCACAATATCTTGGGCTATAGCTCTAATGATATCATCATCTTCCTGATTAAACTCCCCTGCCATGAGTTTTTGTTTCCAAATGTAAAATTTGGAGTCATTTGCATTTATCCATCTGGGAAAAAGATAGCTATACCAGTATTTCTCATTTGGGGTCATCTGCTCGAACTTAGCTTTTTGTTCTGCTGCCGAAGGTGATGATTTAATCATCAGCCAAATGGTAGAATCTGTAATTACTTCTAGGAGAAAGGCGAGGACAAATGGTTTCGCAGTCAGAGAACCAGGCCTAGTATTTTTTACCCAACGATTAATTTCATCTAATTTTTTGGCCAAGTTAGGGTCTATCGAGGAGGCTTGCTCGATGAGGGATTTTAACTGATCCTTAATCTCTTGTGCTTGCAAACGATGCCCTACTTTCAATAACTAACGCTTTGTTGAATAATTTATAACTAACTGAGCTGGTAAATGTCTCTGGTAACAAAGAAAATTAATCTTTTCATTGTGAACGCCACTCTCAAAGAATTACATAAATATAACTGTTACTTGAGTCGCATGAAATAATTTTGAGCTAATTGTCACACTAGTACAGCTAAACAGCGCTGAAACTCAGTATAACAGTCTTGTGACCTCCGCGTTTTTTGTTTGTTAAAGGTGTTCTTCGGTCAATCAGGTTTCTGCTAGGTAGCTGTACAAGACACGTTGGGCGTAGAGGAGCTTTTTTCCCACTTATTGTCAGTATTACCCACAAATTTGCCAAATTCAAAGCCTAAATCCCATATAAAAGCGCCTCTAGTCCTGGGGTAGGCTTTCAGGCTGACTATACTATCTTGTAAACTGAGTAATTTAAGTAATTCCTGCCCAGCTAAATCGAAATCTGCTTGGTACAAATCCCCTAACAATAGTTTTCAGGCACAATACTGCTCACGGTGATCACTATGTCTCAGCCAACGATAGAATCAATCCTACAAGAGAAGCGCTCATTCCCTCCTACAAGCGAATTTGCTCAAAATGCCCAAATCAAAAGTTTGGCGGACTATCAAAAACTCTATGCTCAAGCTAAAGCTAATCCGCAGGAATTTTGGGCGAAATTAGCCGAAACTGAATTAGATTGGTTTCAAAAATGGGACACGGTACTAGATTGGCAACCACCTTTTGCTAAATGGTTTGTCGGTGGTAAAATTAACATTTCTTATAATTGTCTGGATCGACACTTGACTACTTGGCGCAAAAATAAGGCGGCGTTGATTTGGGAAGGGGAACCAGGAGATTCCCGGACACTAACTTATGCCCAATTACATCGGGAAGTGTGCCAGTTTGCTAATGTGCTGAAGCAATTGGGGGCGAAAAAAGGCGATCGCATCGGTATATATATGCCGATGATTCCGGAAGCGGCGATCGCCATGTTAGCCTGTGCGAGAATTGGCGCACCTCATAGCGTCGTCTTTGGTGGTTTTAGTTCCGAAGCTTTGCGCGATCGCCTCAATGATGCAGAAGCTAAAATAGTGATTACTGCTGATGGTGGTTGGCGTAAAGATGCGATCGTTCCTCTCAAGGTAGAAGTAGATAAAGCCTTAGCAGATCATGCTGTCCCCTCCATTACAGATGTGCTAGTAGTCAAACGCACCTGTCAAGAAACACACATGGAACCAGGGCGTGACCATTGGTGGCATGATTTACAAAAAGATGTATCAGCCGATTGTCCGGCGGAACCGATGGACAGCGAAGATATGCTGTTTGTCCTCTACACTTCTGGTAGCACCGGCAAACCAAAAGGTGTTGTGCATACCACTGGTGGTTATAACTTATATAGCCATATCACCACCAAATGGATCTTTGACCTGCAAGATACAGATGTATACTGGTGTACTGCCGATGTCGGTTGGATTACTGGACACAGCTACATAGTTTACGGGCCGCTTTCCAACGGTGCAACGACTTTAATGTACGAAGGTGCGCCCCGTGCTTCTAATCCTGGCTGCTTCTGGGATGTAATTGAGAAATATGGTGTAAATATCTTTTATACAGCACCTACAGCAATTCGGGCATTTATCAAGATGGGTGAACACCATCCCAAAAGCCGCAATTTATCTTCCTTGCGGTTGTTAGGAACAGTCGGCGAACCAATTAACCCAGAAGCTTGGATGTGGTATCACAAAATCATTGGTGGTGAACGCTGTCCCATTGTGGATACTTGGTGGCAAACAGAAACCGGCGGTATTATGATTACACCACTACCCGGAGCCATTCCCACCAAACCAGGTTCAGCCACTCTGCCCTTTCCTGGTATTATTGCAGATATCATTGATTTAGAAGGTAACACCGTACCCAACAACGAAGGCGGTTATTTAGCAGTGCGTTATCCTTGGCCGGGGATGATGCGGACAGTCTACAATGACCCAGAACGTTTTCGCCGCACTTATTGGGAACATATCCCCCCCAAAGATGGTAACTATATCTACTTTGCTGGTGATGGGGCGAGACAAGATGAAGATGGCTATTTCTGGGTAATGGGTCGTGTCGATGATGTCTTGAATGTCTCAGGACACCGTTTGGGAACAATGGAAGTTGAATCAGCTTTAGTTTCCCATCCAGCCGTGGCGGAAGCGGCGGTAGTGGGTAAACCAGATGACCTCAAGGGTGAGGAAGTTGTGGCTTTTGTGACTTTAGAGGGGACATATCAGGCCAGTGAGGAACTGAGTAAAGAACTCAAGCAGCACGTTGTCCAAGAAATTGGTGCGATCGCCCGTCCAGGAGAAATTCGCTTTACGGATGCTTTGCCCAAAACGCGATCGGGTAAAATTATGCGGCGCTTGTTGCGGAATCTCGCATCCGGTCAAGAGATATCTGGTGATACTTCGACTTTAGAAGATCGTAGTGTTTTAGATAAATTGCGCGAAGGTGCTTAAATAATCTGCAAATCGATTTTTTCACCCTCCATCTAAATCTCCCTTCTCCTTCTCCCAAAGGGAGACGCTACGCGAAAGCAAGGAGAGGGGTTGGGGGTGAGGTTCATCGGTGGTGATTCTTCTCCCCTAACCCATGCCTAGTCATTTTGAATTTATCATAGGTATCAGAACATCATTGAGGTAAATAGCCAAATGAAATCAGCATTTGTTCCCACTCTGAGCTACATAACGCTGAGTATCATCACTACAATTGCTATATCACCATTAGTGTTAGCGCATCCTGGAAAAGTCGCTTTAAATTCAACGGATAATTTGACTAATCAGTTCAACTCACCCGAAGGTGTAAACAATACAGTCGAAAAACTAGCACAATTTGGCGGGTCACAGGAAGAAGAGCGATCGCAGCTGATCCAACAAGCTAATGCTTTATCCAGTCAGGGCGATTTCTCAGGTGCAGAAGCAAACTTACGCCAATTAATTAAGAAATTCCCCAAATACGCCTTTGGACACTTTGAATTAGGAAATTTGTTGTTTCGACAGGATAAGGCAGAAGAGGCTATTAACGCTTACCAAGAAGCCATTCGCCTTAATTCCAACCATGCACTAGCTTACAACGGTATTGGTCTGGTTTATGCTAGTCAAAGTCGTTGGGAAGAAGCTATTACAGCTTATCAGAAAGCTTTAGAAATTAATCCTAAATATGGTGATGCTCTAGCTAATTCAGCAGTGGCACTTTTACAAACAAATCAAAAAAATCAGGGCATAGCTGCGTTAGAAAAAGCTTTAGATATCTTTAAATCACAAAGTAGAAATCAAAGAGTTTTTCAGATTGAACAAATTTTGCAGAAGTTAAAAACTTTAGATGAACCTGATATTTCATAAAAATTCGTTATTCAGGGAGTTGTACTTCCAAAGTTTTTGCAAGTACACCGATAAAATATTTACCTCCTGGAAAGGGTTTTAACTAATCCCATGCTTTTTTGCTCATAGAATGTACTGATAGCTTGTGTTAATAGTGGGAGTTTTCTGTAAAACAATATAGACCCTAAAAGACAAACTATGCCATCAATAATTAATGTATTGGGCGCGCCAATGCGATTTGCTAAGAAGCCGCCCAGTAGATTTCCTAAAGGTAATATTCCTAAAAATGACATTGTGTATAAGCTCATCAATCGCCCACGTTTATCATCTTCGACAATTGTTTGGAGAAATGTATTACTAGCAGCAACTTGCAGAATTGTTCCCAAGCCCACAAACAGCATAATAAATAAAGAAAGTGGTAAAAACCGAGAGTAGGAAAAGGCAATTAAAGCAATTCCTAAAATTGCAGGTGCGAAGGCAATTAATCTGCCAATTCCTAGTATTGTTCTGCGTGTAGCTAGATAAATACCACCTGTTGAAGCGCCCACTCCCGAAGCTACCATTAAAAATCCCAATGTTTCGGCACTACCTTTGAGGATATCTTCTGCAAAAATTGTCAGCAGAATGGTATATTGCAGTCCCATGAAGCTGACTAAAGCTGATAATAATAATATGGCGCGAATTGCTGGAAAGCTAAAAGCATAAACAAATCCTTCTGCAACTTTTTGGAAGGGATTACCGATTGTCAGTGCAATTTGCCTGGGTTTAATATTCATTGCCAATAATGCGGCGATGACGGCAATATAGCTCAATCCATCAATTAAGAAACAATAAGCAGCGCCAACACTAGCTATGAGTAAACCGCCAATGGCTGGGCCAATTAATTGCGCTCCATTAATCATAGTGGAATTCATCGCGATCGCATTGGCTAAATCTTCTCTGCGTTCCACTAATTCGGGCGCAAATGCTTGTCGTGCGGGTGAATCGACTGAGTTAATTAATCCTTGAAACAAGCTTAAGCCGATGATATGCCATACCTGAATCGTCCCAGTTAGCGCCAGCACCGCTAAGGCTAAGGACTGAATCATCGAAAATATTTGTGTGCCAATTAATGTCCGATACCGCGAAAAACGATCTACAAAAACTCCCCCAAATGGTGCTAGAAAAAAGCTAGGAATTTGACTAGAGAATCCCACAAGTCCCAACATCAATGGGGAATTTGTCAAATAATACACTAGCCAAATCGTGGCAATATGTGTCATCCATGACCCAATCAAGGAAATGCCTTGTCCGGCAAAAAACAGACGATAGTTTCGTGACCTCAGCGCTGGTAATAGTGGCTGCTTTGGGTTTCCATCTGTATTAGCCATGCAATAGTTCCTATTTGGCTCGGCTTCTAAGATAGTAGGTTTAAACTTCATTCCTCCACTCTCTGAAGGCTGAATAAAAACGGTTAATTTTTGTCCTTTCTGGATTTCACCCTCCGCTTCCCTAACCAACGGATTCCATTGGGGACAGATGTCAAAATTGCGAATCTTTGCCCTACATTCTCAGAACTTGGATCAATTTCAATTTCGGTATATATTTCCGTGTCGATTCTCTTTAAATCTCAGTAAAACTATATTTAAATCAGGTTGATTTTTTAACCCGTTGATTTAGCAACCTTAATTAGTCTTCCCCCAATTGAATGATTTTAGGAAAGTCAAGCGATCGCTTCATTCAATCTCTGAGAAAATAATTCACACGCTAGGAAATGCCACGCATTGCTTCTTCACCCACTTTTGCCGCAATAGAGAGTATTGATGCTCGTCTGGGCGACCAAACTCGTTATCAACGATGGGAAGCAGGGTTAATTGTTGCACCCTATTTAATCTGTAGAGTTGGAGTTGCTTGATTAGAGGGAGTTCAACCTGGCTGTACTCGTTGAACATCAAAGCTGAATAGGAGTTATATTTGATTCCATCATATTAGTTAAATTCATCGTTAGCCAGTTTTGTTCTTCTAAACGCTGCCAAGCTTTGCGGATATGTTCTGGTTTAAATAGCTTGTGCTTTCGATCGCTCCATTCATGTACCAGAGAGATCGCTTCTTCACTATTTTTCGCTGGGTTGGGGTGTTTGGTAGCCACCCAGTGAACTGTTGCTAACAATTCCATGCCGTAGGGCGTTTCAAAGCCATAAATCAGTTTGCTAACTTGCTCTAAACGCTCTTTTGCTTCCGGTTCTGTTGCTAAAAAAGTGTCTGCTGCTTCTCTACCTTCTGGTAATACATAAATACCGGCTCTCCCAGTACCATCGCCATAACCACGAATGTAATGACCTTCTATATGTTTTAGAACTTGGTTAAGATTATCTGCGTAGGGGCCATATAAATGCTTTTGATAGGGTAACTTGAGCAATTCCCCCGCTTCTTGAAGAAAATAGGCCAGTTTTTGGATTTCTAGCTTAGTTAACTCATAGCCAGGGATACCATAAACTTCCAGTAGGCGAATGATTAAGGCACGTCCACGGGTCATGTTGGGCTTTTTGGTGGCAACCTGCATTTTTTCGGCTGCTGGTGCGCCTGATGGCTCAAATATAATTACTTGCACATTTGGCAGTTGGGCAAAAGTTGATTCTATTAGAGGCTTAACTTCTCGCCAATTTAAGCCACCGTTGCCACATCCTAACGGGGGAATAGCAATTGAAGTAATACCTAATTTTTGTACCTCTGCAACTAAAGCCACCAATCCATTTTTAATGTCTTCTATTTTGGATTTGCTTTTCCAGTGGCGTTTAGTGGGGAAATTAATGATATATCTGGGATTAAATAGGCTACCTGTTGAGATAGTAAACATCTTTCCTGGTTGCACTTCTCCAGCACTACAGGCTTTTTCGTATTGGCGGAAGTTTTCAGGATAGGCTTGCTTAAATTGCAAGGCAATACCTTTACCCATTACACCGACATTATTAACGGTGTTAACTAGGGCTTCGGCATTTTCTTCTAGTAGGTTGCCTTGCTTAAATTCCATCATCTCCCTTAACTGGTTGTATATGTAGTATACTCGTGAGTCTATCTCAAAACTTTTAATAGTACCATTCAGAGTAAACCCTAATAGGGGTCTGAATGTTAAAATTTTGTAATATTTCTTTAACTTGGGTTTGAATTGTGGAGTTAATAACTCCAATTTCTTGAATGAGTCCCCAGGGAAAAAACTGATGTACTAAAAACTCCGCTTGTCGTCTACGTGTTCTGTCTCCGTCTTCTTCGGTATCAGCCCAGTATTTAGCTTCCATAATCTCCCAATCAATCACGTTATCTGCATATAAATACACAAGCTGATCGAAAAAACCTGTATATGCCATAGCTGCGTGTCCATCTGCACCTACGAAAGATAGTCCCCCAGTGTCAACAGCTTCTGCACTGGAAACTAAATGAAGAATTGGTGTTTGTCCACCGCTATATTTATCTACGCTCTTTCTATAATTGGCGTAAAGCATGGGAGAGCGTGGAGCAAAATAGAATGGTACGTAATCATGTAAAGTTCCACCAGCACCACAAGGAACACGAGTCATTGATCGTCTATCTTGGATGTGACCATGAGCAATATCAAGGTATTTAATTGTTTCTTGCTTTAGCCTACTGTTTGCCATCAATCCACCTGACTTTAGAATTGAGTTTAAGTTATTCATATGGGTGATGTGGTAGATGGGGGTGGGCATTAGATTATGCAGTTGTAGATATGGCTATATTATTTTTAACCTGATTGATTCGTACTTTTCCAGTTAATAACTCGTGCATTAGCCCTTTTTTCTGGAGTTTGAGTTCTTCGAGGTAAGCTTCTTCTTTGCGGATATCGTGAGTGTTAATAATAGCGGAAATACTTTTTTGCTCACCATAGGCAGGCAAAGCCACTTGATACTCACTAAGCTCTTCCCGATTAATGTTTGGAAACCCACTACTCATTGAAACTGCTGTAGCAATGAGAATGTTTTAATGTAGATACTATAAGATAAAGTTTCAACACACCTCCCGGAGTTGGACGTGTTGTCGTTTGCCAAATTATTTGTCAAAAGCCAGCAGTCGGATTTGAACCGACGACCTTCCGATTACAAGTCGGATGCACTACCACTGTGCTATGCTGGCGAGCATGGTTATTGCTTTCAACGCGTTAACCGACTTCCTATTTTAGCATATATAATTTGATTGTCTATAGTCAAGAGCAAAAAAAATTTTTATTGCTCTCCTGACCGGGGAACCTCTAGTGGAGGGTGTGGTCAAAGCGCAGTCAACCCTAAAAAAATTAGTAATTTGAATTACTGGTAAAGTTGCTAAATTAATATGCATAGCAAAAACTAACTCAAATACTGGGCTGGATGCCAAAATATTGGGTACAGGTTTAAAATTGTACTTTTTTTGACCCAGCTAGGTCAAGGAACAGAAATCGATGATTGTTCTTTACAAATCGGAAGCATGGTAGCGTTGATAGGACGAGATTTATTAAGCCTAGCGGACTTCAGTCCCCAGGAACTTCAAGAACTTCTGCAACTAGCAACCCAACTCAAGTCACAGAAGTTGAAGTTGCATTGCAATAAGGTGTTGGGTTTGTTATTCTCTAAAGCTTCAACTCGCACACGAGTCAGTTTTACTGTAGCAATGTACCACTTGGGCGGACAGGTAATTGATCTTAACCCTAACGTGACTCAAGTTAGTCGCGGGGAACCTTTGCAGGATACCGCACGGGTATTAGATCGATATTTAGATGTTTTGGCAATTCGCACCTTTGCACAGCAAGATTTGGAAACTTTTGCTAGTTATGCCAAGATTCCTGTCATTAATGCGCTGACCGATTTAGAACATCCTTGTCAGGTATTAGCTGATTTATTGACTATTCAAGAATGTTTTGGTAATTTATCTGGCTTAACTTTGACCTATGTCGGCGATGGCAATAATGTCGCTAATTCTCTCATGCTGGGTTGCGCTTTGGCTGGAATGAATGTGAGAATTGCCACCCCTAAAGGATATGAACCTGATTTGAGGATTGTAGAACAAGCACGAAGCATCGCATCTGATCAAACTGAAGTTATGCTGACTCATGACCCAGAATTAGCCGCCAAGGGGTCTGCTGTGCTTTACACTGATGTTTGGGCAAGTATGGGGCAAGAAACCGAAGCTGATAATCGCTTGCCAATTTTCCAACCTTACCAAATTTCGGAACATTTATTAAGTCTTGCTGACCCAGAGGCAATTGTTTTACACTGCTTACCAGCCCATCGTGGTGAAGAAATTACCGAAGCAGTTTTAGAAGGTTCTCAGTCGCGAGTTTGGGAACAAGCCGAAAATCGATTACACGCCCAAAAAGCTTTACTTGCTAGTGTTCTAGGCGCAGAATAAAAATTTATCGGGCAAAAGCAAAGAGATTTATCTTTCTTTTGCCTTTCATATTTTTACTTTCATCTTGTGATTTGGGATTTTTTGTAGTACTAATGTTCTAAAGACATTTGTATTTAATTCCCAATAAATTTATGGAACGTCTCACAGAAGCTCAACAAGAATTATACGATTGGTTGGTAGATTATATCAAAATTCACCAGTATTCTCCTTCCATTCGGCAAATGATGGAAGCAATGAAGCTGAAATCACCTGCACCGATTCAAAGTCGTTTAGAGCATTTACGCACCAAAGGTTATATAGACTGGAATGAAGGGAAGGCGCGAACGATTCGGATTTTGCATCCTGTTAAACAAGGTATCCCCATTTTAGGCACAATTGCGGCTGGTGGTTTAATTGAACCTTTTACTGATGCTATAGATCATTTAGACTTTTCTAATATTTCTTTACCTCCCGAAAGCTACGGTTTACGGGTAGCTGGGGATAGCATGATTGAAGATTTAATTGCTGATGGCGATTTGGTATTTCTGCATCCAGTGCTAGAACCAGATCAATTAAAAAATGGCACCATCGTTGCTGCTAGAGTTGATGGATACGGTACTACTTTAAAACGTTTTTATCGCCAAGGCGATCGCGTCACTCTCAAGCCTGCCAATTCTAAATATAAACCCATTGAGGTACTCGCTACACAAGTGCAGGTGCAGGGTTCTCTGGTTGGGGTTTGGCGCGGTTATTAATTGGGTAGTAGGGAGTGAGGAGTGGGGAGTGGGGGAAAAGATGGTGATTTCCCAATAACCAATGACTAATGACTAATGACTAATGATTAATTATTTAGTACAGGAACAATCTACTTTCAGGCTGAAAGTTCCATTTTTGAGGGAACGTCAGGGAAGTTATCAAACTCGTCAGCCATTACCAGGATGCCCAATTTTGCCTGTATCTCTGCAATTACGGCAGTATCAACGTCAGGCTATTACTAGCTGGTTTGCTAACAATGGCAGAGGGACGCTAAAAATGGCTACTGGTAGTGGTAAGACTATTACAGCTTTAGCGATCGCTTGTGAATTATACCAGCAGATTAACTTACAAGTGTTATTAGTGGTGTGTCCTTATCGTCATCTGGTCACCCAATGGGCGCGAGAATGTGAGAAGTTTAACTTACAGCCTATCTTAGCTTTCGAGAATTTACGCACTTGGCAAAGTCAACTATCTACGCAACTGTATAATCTGCGTTCCGGTTCGCAAAACTTTGTCACGGTAATTACTACCAATTCCACATTAATTGGTGATGGTTTTCAGTCTCAACTTAAGTATTTTCCCCCGAAAACTTTAATTATCGGTGATGAAGCGCATAATTTAGGCGCACCAAAGTTAGAAGAAAATTTACCTCGTCGGGTAGGGTTGCGGCTGGCTTTATCGGCGACACCAGAAAGATATTTTGATGATTATGGGACGCAATCATTATTTGATTATTTTGGTTCAGTGCTACAACCAGAGTTTAACTTGAAGGATGCGATCGCTCAAGGGGCTTTAGTACATTATTTGTATTATCCCATACTTGTAGAACTGACCGAAACCGAAAGTATGGCTTATTTAAAGTTAACCAAAAAAATCGGGCGATCGCTATTATATAGAGAACGAGAAAATGGCCAAGCCAGAAACTTTGAAGACAACGAAGACTTAAAACCATTATTAATGCAACGCGCCAGACTAATTGGCACAGCAGAAAATAAATTAACCGCTTTGCGAGAATTAATGGAGACTCGGCGAGAAAGCACCCACACACTATTTTATTGTAGCGATGGTTCCCAAGAAACCGGACAACGTTCATCCTTGCGTCAACTCAAAGCCGTAGCCAAAATTCTCGGTGTAGACTTAGGATATAGAGTCAGCACATACACCGCCCACACTTCCTTAAAAGAACGGGAAACCTTACGCTGTCAATTTGAAAGTGGAGAATTACAGGGTTTAGTAGCAATACGCTGCTTAGACGAAGGAGTTGATATACCAGCCATTCAAACAGCCGTAATTTTATCAAGTTCAGGAAACCCGCGCCAATTCATTCAGCGTCGGGGGAGAGTATTACGTCCTCACATTAATAAAGAACGCGCCACCATATTCGATATGATAGTCTTACCACCAGACTTAGATAGAGAAACCATAGAAATAGAACGCAACCTATTAAAAAAAGAACTACGCCGCTTTGTAGAATTTGCCGACTTAGCCGATAACGCCGGCGAAGCCAGAATGAAACTACTCAACTTACAAAAACGTTACGGATTATTAGATATTTAATTCCGGACTTGTAAAAAAAACCTCCAACTCTCATAACTCTGTGTTCTCTGTGCCTCTGCGGTTCGTTCCTCTTCAAACCCAGATACAAAAAAAACCTGAAAAAATTTTTTTGACTTTGTAGTAAATTGCAGATAGTGTGTGAAAATAATATTAAAGTTAATTATAATTGGATATAACTTGATTTTAAAATTTAGCTTACACCCAATTATAATGTAAATCCATCTTTAATTTACCACGCCCAATACTCAAAATCAAGCATTCTTTTTTGCCCAATAAGTTACAAAAATTCTCGCCATACCTAAAAGCAAGAGTAATAGTAGCTTCACGGATGCAAATGCAGGACTTCTAGCAGCTAAAATATAAAGAAAACCTATTGAAAAGCCGCCAAATGCTCCCAGACACAAATATTGAAGATGTGCAGGAACCAATTTCTAGTGCGTCGCCAGAAGTGCGACAGATTATTGAGCGAGTTTGGAAATTGGAAAAAGGCAGACTAGATAAAAAAATCAATAGCCATATTAACGAAGAGATATTAGATATTGTTAAGGAAGAAGTGCAATGAAGCTGACTTCAATCAAGCTGTGCAACTTTCGCTCCTTTTATGGTACAACTCCAGAAATACTCCTCGCGGTAGGAGATACCCTGAACACCACAATTATTCATGGTAATAACGGTTCTGGAAAAACCAGTTTACTCAATGCCTTCACTTGGGTATTATATGAGAAATTTAGTGCAGCTTTCGCCTCCGCCGAACAGCTAGTTAATAAACGTTCAATAGCTGAAGCCCAAAAAGGACAACCGGTAGAATGTTGGGTAGAAGTAGGCTGGGAACACGAAGGTAAACGCTACAAAGTTAAACGTTCTTGTCGGGTTTATAAAAATGACAGTGACTTTGAAGCTGGTAAAACAGAATTACGGATGTGGGTAGGTGAAGAAGATGGTGATTGGAAGATACCACAACAACAACCAGATGATATTATTAATCAAATTTTACCTGCAAGTTTACATCAATATTTTTTCTTTGACGGTGAACGCATAGAAGAAATAGTGCGTTCTGATAAAAAAGCTGAAATTGCGGAAGCGACTAAGATTTTCTTGGGTGTGGAAGTAATTAACCGTTCTATTCGACATTTAGGAGAAGCGAAAAAAACTTTAGAAAATGAGTTAAAAGCCATTGGTGATGCAGAAACTAAGAAACTGCTAAAAGACCAAGAGAAGATAGAACAAGAAAGTGAACGCCTCACCAACCGCCAAACAGAAATTAAACAAGAGTTAGAATATCAACAAACCTTTAAAAAAGAGACAAGTAACCACTTGTTGGAACTGGTTGCGGCTAAAGAAATAGAAGACAGGTGGCAAAGTTTAGAATTGCAGAAAGCCGAAAACCAGGAAGCATTCAAAAAAAATAAAGAAGCCCTGAAAAAAATAATTTCCTCACGGGGTTATACAGTATTACTGGGAGAGACAACATCACAATTTCGGAAAATTATTGATGACTTAAAACAGCGAGGTGAGTTAACCTCTGGAATTTCGCGAGAATTTGTCAATGAATTATTAAAAACTCAACGCTGTATTTGTGGTGCAGACTTAAGCGCAGGTACTGATAATCATGAAAATGTCCGAACTTGGCTAGATAAAGCTGGTTCTTCAGCCGTGGAAGAAACCGCTATTCGCATGGGTGTACAAGTAGATGAAATTGATAAACAAGCTGCGGCTTTTTGGGAAGAAGTTGATAGAGAACAAGCCAGAATTAAGCAATTAAGAGCAACCATATTCCAAGTTGAGGGTGAATTAGATAACCTTCAAGACAAACTGCGAAAAGATGCGAATGAAGAAATTAGCAGCTTACAAAAACGCTTAGATGAGATTTCCAGTAAAATTGATGAATTAAATCGAGAACAAGGTGCAAACCAGCAGAAAATTATTCAATTAAAAACAGAAATTGATGCTTTAGGTAAACAAATATCTAAGCAGAAACTGAATGAAGAAAGGCAAATCTTAGCACAGCGACGCATTAACGCTACTCAAGATGCAATTGAACGGTTAACCGAAGTTAAAAATCGCCAAGAAAAACAATTTCGTCTGCAACTAGAAAAACGAGTCCAAGAGATATTTAACCAGCTTTCAGTCAAACCATATATTCCCAAAATTAGCGAAAAATATGAATTAACCTTAGTAGAACATACGGCGGGAATAGAAGCACCAGTTGCAGCTTCTACAGGAGAAAATCAAATTCTCAGCTTATCCTTCATTGCCAGCATCATCGATAAAGTCAGAGAGTGGAGTCAAAAGCGCAAAATGATGATGCTTCCCGATAGTAGCACATTTCCTATTGTTATGGATTCCCCCTTTGGCAGCTTAGATGAAATGTCGCGGCGACATATAGCAGGAACAATTCCCAAATTAGCTAACCAATTAATTGTCTTAGCCAGTAAAACTCAATGGCGAGGTGAAGTAGAAAAAGAAATGACAGAAAGAATAGGTAGAGAATACGTACTTACCTATTATTCCTCAAAACCAGATTGTGAACAAAATCATATCCAATTAGCAGGACAAAGATACCCCTTAGTCAAGCAAAGTCCCAACGAATTTGAATATACCGAAATCATAGAAATAATTCGTAATTCGTAATTCGTAGTTCGTAATTACCGACAGGCTATACTTCCTTTGCTGGCTTTCTTCTTTGCGCCTTTGCGCCTTTGCGTGAGACAATCATGAATAAATATACCCTAGCAACACTCACCTTTCTCCTAACCTTATCCCACACCCGCACCCTCGCTTTCTTTGACACCCAAAACCACTGGGGAAAAGATTGTCTTCAACAATTAGGAGAACGCAAACTAATTACAGGATACCCCGACGGAAGTTTTCGCCCCAATGCAACCGTCACCCGCGCGGAAGCAGCTGTATTAATGTTAAATGCTTTCCCCGACGCACCAATACAGCGCCCAGCCATTACATTTAAAGATGTACCTACTAACTATTGGGCAAATCAAGCCATTGCGAGGGCTTATCAAAAAGGGTTTTTTGCTGGTTATCCAGGGGGAATTTTTCAACCAAATCAAGCAATTCCCAGGGTGCAAATTATCGGTGTGCTAGCTGGTGCGAAAAATTATAACTCTGTATCTAATCCAGCGCAAACATTACAACAGTACTTTGATGATGCGGCGCAAATTCCTAACTATGCCCAAAATGCGATCGCTCAAGGGGCAATTAATAGTATTATTGTTAATTATCCTAACATTAAACAGCTAAAACCACTGCAAAGTGCTACCAGAGGGGAAGTTGCAGCTTTAATGTGTCGGGCGTTAAATATCTACAGTGTTCCCCCAGAATATATTGCGGGAATAGAAGTAGATCCTCAAGAGGTGCGCCTTTTACCAGGACAACTCAATCTTATTCCCACTTTTAACAGTAATAGCCCGGAATTGGTGACAACTGACGGCATTTTGCTATCAACTTTTCCCCCAGAAGGCAAACAAGCACCAGAAGCACATTTAAACTATTCTTTTCAAGGCAGATTTGATGTCTTCGCCCATCATATCGTCAGGGCAGAAACATCAGCCCAAAGCCGCACGGTTTACCAAGGTATTATTGTCCATAATCCTGGAAATCAACCGGTAACATTGCAAGTATTACAAGCTGCTAGTTATCTTACCAGAGAATCACCGTTTATTACTCTGCCGGATATGGTAGATAATCCCCAAGGTACAGTTTACGCTGGCCCTGGTAGTCGCACCATGAATGATGTCTTGCGGGGTGTCAGACAAGCTAATTTCCCGGAAAGATTGGTAATAGAACCAGGGAAAAGCCAAATATTAGCCAATTTAGAAATTCCTGTGCGATCGCCATCTTCTAGTGGTCGCAGTACGATGATTAGATTGGAGAGCGATCGCCCGCTTTATATGGCAAAATTATCTCAGAGTAGTAATACTCCGCCCAGTTTAGCCCAGTGGCAAAGACTTCTGGATACTGGCAGTTTAGCAGGAAAGCGCGATGCTATTCCTACACCTCTCGATCCTCCCAGAGAACCCACAGTATTTAGTCGGGTGGCTGGTGTATCCCAAGGGACGCAATGGCTAGCCCAAATTACAGATAATTCTACTGTGCCTGATTTGACGATACCCCAGCGAGGACAGGCGTTTTCTTATCCTTTGGCGACTATACATTTAGTTACTCTCAGTACTGGGCAAATTCAGAGTGCGCCGATGTTGAAACGCTATGTAGATACGGCTTATTTTGCTCACAGTAATTATGGCATAGAATACAATCTCAGTTTGCCTTTACGTAATTCTAGCAATCAAACCCGGACTGTAACTGTATCTATTCAAACGCCTGTGAAGGATGAAGGGGGTAGTGATAGGTTACTGTTTTTACAGCCACGGGTGGAACAGGTATTTTTTCGGGGAACGGTGAGGGTGCGTTATCCAGATGATAATGGCGTGGAAAGAACGCGCTATGTGCATTTGGTACAACGACGGGGACAAACTGGTGAACCTTTGCTGAGGTTGGAAATGCAAGGGGGAGAGAGGCGACAAGTTCAGGTGGATTTTTTGTATCCTCCTGATGCTACTCCACCGCAGGTTTTGACTGTGAGGACACAGGGGTGAGTGTTTCACGCAGAGGCGCAGAGGCGCGGAGGGAAGAGGTAGAGTTGAGAGGGGTGGTTGTTTTTGAGGTGGGGTTATGATTGCGAGTCGACCGACCTTTAAACGCTTTCACTACTTGAGAGATTGAATGATGAGGGTCATACTCAACCAATAAATGAATATGATCAGGGGCAATTTCTAGGGCTTTGATAACCCATTTTTTATCATTAGCAACAGACTGAAGTATTTCAATACATCGCAGCTTTAATTTTTCATTATTAGTGAAAACCCTCTTACGCCTACATGGTATCCAGACCAGATGAACAGTAGCCAATCTAATTGCATGATTGTAGTGATTATATACAGTTTTCATGTGGTAACAGAGCAGTTTGACAAGCTCACTGTAACACTTGCCGAAGTGTAGACGAGTGTTAATTATCTACATAATTAATGGTAGCATGACCGCATGAAAACATTGAAGTTTAAACTGTACCAGCATAAAAGAAACAGATTCCTTAAGCGTATGATTAACGCGAGTGGGGTAATCTATAATCATTGCATTGCCTTGCATAAACGTTACTACCGGATGTGGGGCAAGCATTTAAGCTGTGCAAAACTTCAATCTCATATTGCCAAATTAAGAAAACGCAATTCTTTTTGGCAAACAGTAGGATCTCAAGCAGTTCAAGATATCTGTCAACGCATTGAGAAAGCTTACCAATTATTTTTTAAACATAATAAAAAAGGAGTTAGACCACCGGGATTCAAGAAGGTCAAAAAATATAAATCATTTACCCTTAAGCAAGCTGGTTATAAGTTTTTGGGTGGTAACAGGGTAAAAGTTGGTAGTCGTGTTTATCAATTCTGGAAGTCTAGAGAAATTGAGGGAACAGTCAAAACATTAACTATAAAGCGTACACCGTTGGGTGATTTGTTTATGGTTGTGGTTGTTGATGAAGGCAGTAAGCCAGAAGTTGAAATTAAGACGGTTAAAATCGCTGGTTTTGATTTTGGTTTGAAAACATTCCTCACTTGCTCTGACGGTACAACCATTGAGTCTCCCCAATTTTTTAAGCAGTCTTTAAGTGCTATCATAAAAGCCAGTAAACATCATTCTAAAAAGCTTAAAGGCTCATCTAATCGTGAACGAGCTAGAAAGAATTTAGTACGTAAGCATGAGGATATTTCTCATCGTAGACGCGACTGGTTTTGGAAGTTAGCAGATGATTTAACTAATAAGTTTGATCTTCTCTGTTTTGAGACTTTAAACCTCAAAGGAATGCAGCGACTTTGGGGTAGAAAAATATCAGACTTGGCTTTCGGTGAGTTTATACAAATCCTCGAATGGGTTGCTAAAAAGAAGAATAAATTGGTTGTGTTCATCGACCGATGGTATCCCAGTAGTAAGACTTGTTCCCACTGTGGACACGTTTTAGAAAGTCTTGATTTGTCTGTTAGGGAATGGCGCTGTCCTTCCTGTTCGTCAGTGAACGGGAGAGATGAGAACGCCTCCAGAGTAATTTGTGCAGTCGGGGCATCGACTGTCGTCGGGTTAGGTGATGTAAGCCGGGCTATGCCTGCAATTGCTGTTTGAGCCTAGAATCCCTCGAATAGAATTCGGGGGAGTATGTCAAGAGGATGTGCAATTTGTAGTATGAGTGGAGATGTAAACCTTCTTACAAAGTCATCATCACAATGGAAACACCATCAATTCCCAACACAGGCAGAATTCTAGATTATTGGCTGGGTGGTTCTCATCATTTTCTTGTTGATGTGGAAGCCGCCAAAGTCTTTGAACAGGTCTATCCCCAGTTCCCAAAAGTTTTTCGCACACTCAGAGATTATATTGGGCGTGCATCACGTTATATTGAATCGCAGGGAATTGACCAGTTTGTTGTCTTTGGTTCAGGTTTACCAACTTGTGATAATGTCCATGAAGCTGTGCCGCAAGCCAAGGTGTTGTACACGGACATTGACGCAGCTAATATTCAACTAGGTCAAGAATTACTAGCCAATAGCCCTAATGCTAACTATACATTCTGTGATGCAAAAAACCTGAATTCTCTTGATCAATCTGTGGTGACTGAAACTTTGGGAAGTTTGCAGCGTTTAGGGATAGTTTTTGTCGGTGTTTCCGCTTTTATTCCTGACGATATTTTAACTGAGATGCTGGATAAACTTTATGACTGGGTACCTGCTGGTAGTTTTCTGGCTTTAGATTTTGATGGTGAGGCTGGGTTGCAATATCCTCAATTGATAGAACTAATGGATTCGTTAGATGCACATTTATATATGCGGAATCCGGCAACGATTAAACCGCTACTGGGACGTTGGCAATTAAGTGAACATGGGATTTTGCCTGTTTCGGCATGGCAAGCTGAATTACCCATACAGCACAGGGAAATTACTGAACCAGTTTTTATGTATGGTTGCCTTGTTTACAAGTAGAGGGTGAGAAAAAAACCACAGAGGACAAGGAAAGAGAAAGGCGATCGCATCTAATATTTGGTTAAAATGGTAACAATATAGTTAAATAATATTGGGTGAGCCAGCACTGCAAGAAGGTTTCCCACTGTAGGTGACTGGCTAACCCGTAAGGACGGTCTTCCCTACGGGACGCTACGCGAAAAATTAGTGGCGAGTTCAATCTCCTACTAATTGTCTTGAATTTTGAATTGGAGCGACGCGACCTGACTAAGGCAAACCAATCCTGATGCGATAACCAAGGAGATATTGCCGCTTTTTATGTCTCTGTGAGCCAATAAAATTGATATCCTTGTAAAGTAATACGACTATCACATTGCTCTGGTTTCGTACCACTATATAAATCAACAAAATTACTATAAATATTGAAGCCCATAGTTCTAAGTGACTCCAAAGACAAGTCTTGCGGATTTGCATCAAAGTTAGCGATGACTAGCACTTTTTCTGATGGACGTTGATGATTGAAACGAACAAAACATAGCAAGTGTTCATTCTCTAGGTGTACCAATTCGCGGTTATTGAAATCAGCAAATGCAGAAATTTCTTTACGGATGGCAATCAATTTTTTAGTAGCATTAAATACTGTGTGTTCCAGTGTGCCTTGTTTTTTGCGTAAGTCGGCTTTTTCCCAATTAATTTTAGGGCGGTGTACCCAGCGATTGTCATTACTTTTGCTGAGGTCATCAATATAGCTGTAATCATTAAGTACAGCGATCGCATCGCCATTATAAATTAGAGGGATGCCGCCAAAAGATAGAATAATTGCGTGCATTAATAAAATTCTATTAATTGCCAGGGCAATCAAATCCTCATCAGCAGTTTCCAGCGCCGATTCTAATCCCACCAAAGAAGCTAGTGAACCACAAATCCGCGCATCTCCCGTAGCTTCATTAGGCATGAACACCATTCCCCTCGATGGGGAGTCATCAAACTGACCGGTTAAGTAATCAACTAAAAATTTTCTATGCGCTCTGGGTTCATAACCGGCTGAGTAAATATCACTATCGTCAAAACCCAAACCAATGTCATCATGACAACGCACATAGTTTAGCCAAGTAGCTCGTTCTAATTTATTAGGCAAACTTTTAATGCCTTGGTAAATTAGCTTAGTGTTTTTAGTGGCAATTCCATCCCACATTAATGCCATTAAAGTAGCATTATAAGCAATCTCACATTCTTTAGCAGCGATCGCATCCTCGCCGAAATACTTAATTACTTCCACAGGCGCAACAATCGCCTCAGCGATAAATAACACACCAGGCGCAGTCACTTGACAACAATCTTTCATTAACTGCAAAATTAAATGTGCATAGCGCTCGTTTTGGCAAGAACTACCGATCTTTTTCCATAGAAAAGCAACTGCATCCAGCCGGAGAATATCCACACCTTGATTTGCCCAAAACAGAATAATGTCGAGCATTTCAATAAAAACTTTGGGATTACTGTAATTTAAATCCCACTGGTAATTATGGAAAACCGTCATCACCCATTTTTCCATCTCAGCATCCCAAGTAAAATTACCCGGATCTGTTTCTGGGAAAACTTCTGGCATACTTTGCTCAAACATATCAGGGGTTTCTCGGTTTTCAAAGATATAATAGTAATCTTGAAAACTGCGATCGCCCATCTTCGCCTTTTGCGCCCATTCATGTTCGTCAGAAGTATGGTTAAGCACAATGTCCAGAATTAGTAAAATATCACGCTTTCTGAACTCCTGAGCAATTTTGCGAATATCTTCTAAACTACCAACGCGATCGTCAATTTGTCTAAAATCACTAATGGCATACCCCCCATCACTTTGACCATTAGGACACATCAAAATCGGCATAATATGTACCATATTGATGCCTAGCTCTTGAAAATAGCCGATTTTGTTTTCTAAATCTGCCAAGTTTTCGGCAAAACCGTTGGAATAAAGTGCCATCCCTACCCATTTTTGCGACAAAAACCAATTGTGGTCTTGCTCACGTTGAATATCTAACCGCTCCAATTCTGGAGAGCGATCAATATAGCCTTTGGCCATTGTTTCAACTAGCCGTAACATTTGCAGTTCAAAATCATCACGATGTCCGTACAGCGTAGAAAATAGCGAATGAATAGCGTAAAAGTTTGCCCCAAGGCGGGTATAAAAATGCCGCAAATCTTGCCGACGAATTTCCGGCTTTAAATCATCTAG
Source organism: Nodularia sp. LEGE 04288 (assembly GCF_963896525.1). NCBI lineage: Bacteria > Bacillati > Cyanobacteriota > Cyanophyceae > Nostocales > Nodulariaceae > Nodularia > Nodularia sp. LEGE 04288. The sequence continues at coordinate 20,502 of NZ_CAWQOY010000106.1, read as the reverse complement.
TATTGAATTTAACAGTGAGTGAGAAATTTGTTCGTACATCTTATTTATCTTAAATTACCTAGCAGCTATATTTTGTTGTTTAAACTGAATACTAATACACTTTGGCAAAAAGTGACCCGATAGAGAAGTCCAAACCTGCAAGATGGTCTGAAAACTCTGATCTAGATATCAGTAATTTTGAAGTAATATTTACAACAAGCAGGGAGAAATCCTAGATGCGATCGCTTCGGATGAATTAATTTTCATTTCTGCGTAAAGCACCTGGTGTTTGCACTGTGTACATTATAAGATTGGTGGAAGTCCTACTTCCTTGGGTATGTGCTGATTTATGCTTAAAAAATGAGTAATGTATGGTTGCCTTGTTTAAGTAAGTGGGTGAGAGAAAAACACGGAGGCGCGGAGGAAACGGAGAGGAAATGGAAATAGGCGATCGCATCTAATATTCGGTTAAAATAGTCACAATATAGATATCATTATCATGGCTGCAAATAGAATCAGGGTTGCTAAAGATAAGGCTGAGTTGGTGAAACAGTTAGTAGCATCAAAAGACACAACTGGGCCTTTTCAAACTTATGTGGAAGTAATGGTATTTGCGGCGGCTTTAGGTGTGAAAAATAACAAGCGTGTTCTTCTAGGCGAATTTACAAAAAGAGAACCTTCGCCAATTCCACAAGAAAATTTTGCTTCTCTAGGACATGACCTCATTATCAAATTATTAGGAATAACTGAAACCAAAGATATACAAATACTGTCTTCTAGAGAAGAAGAGTATGAAGACAAACGTACCCAAATATTTGAAGAGTATGCTAACGGAGGGCTGGAAATTTTACAAAATGAATTACGAGGAGCCGTTGATTATTCAGAACGTCTTTTATTGGTTCTCATTTCCGAAAAAGATGCTCAAGAACAGTCAGACGAAGAATTTGATCTCAGTAAATTTTTAAGTTAAATTATTTATTTAAATAAAACTTTAAGATGAAAAATTTAGAATATTATCGTCAAAAATTTTCCCAATTAAATGTTAGCGTTAGCCGGAAGCTTGGTAATGCTTTATACAAACCTATATTACTTTTATCTGTAGTTGATTTAATTAGCAGAGGTATTATTAACGATAATAAAATTTATATTTCACACGAATTAATTAAAACATTTACAAATTACTGGAATGTTATAGGATCTGCGTATCACAAAGGTGGTTTACACTATCCTTTCTACCATCTAAAAAATGAAGAATTTTGGTACTTAGCGTTTACACCTAATTTTAATGGGTTGCGTCCAAAAACGACTAAAAAATTGAAAGAAGCTATTGAATATGCCTATTTAGATATTGAATTATTTAACTTCCTCCAAGATGAAACTTCCCGAAAATATTTAATTGATGCACTCGTGGTAGCCTTCTTTTCTGAGAATGAAAGTGATATAGAAGTTATTTTGAAAATCAATGAGACTTTTGATGACCAAACTGTAGAAATAGAAAAATTATTTCAATCTGATAATGCAGATTATGAGCCAAGATGGCAGTTAAAGCGAGCAGCGATTAGAAATGCTTTTTTCAGGAAAGCTATTGTATATGTTTATGATTCTAGGTGTGCTTTTTGTGGACTGAAAGTAACTAAAGCACTAAATCAAAATATTGTTGACGGCGCACATATTAAACCATTTTCCCAATTCTATGACAACAGAATCCATAACGGAATAGCATTGTGTAAAAATCATCATTGGGCATTTGACCGGGGTTGGTTTACCATAGATGACCAATACAAAATCATTGTGAGCGAAGATTTGGCAGAAGTTTCTCCCTACGCTAAACCTATGAAAGATTTTCATGGGGAAAAAATACTTCTACCAAATACAGAACAATACTTTCCAGAACTGGAAGCACTTCAATGGCATCGCCAAAATATATTTCAAGCCTAATTACAGCACTGGTGGAAGTCCTACTTGCTTGGGTTCAACAAAATTACCATCAAAACCGATGGTTTTATTTTCTGTCGTTCTCGCATCAGCCAAAGCCTTACGCAGTTCAGCACGTTCCATTTGATCCTGAACTCCACCCAGGATATAAATTAGTAACTTGGCTGCTAATTCGCGTCCAGAAACCTGCACTCGCTTTTTATTGGGGTCATACAAAACGCCATACCATAAAGACTGTGGATATTCCATACCACTCAAACCGCCTTGCTGGTCGAATTTTCGCAACTTCTTAAAAACATTTACTAGTGTAAAACCTTTTTGAAAAACCAAGATTCCCAAAGCTTGCGCTAAAGCCACTTGTGCAACAGGACGAAAAAGCAGATTTCCTTCCCCCCCATCCTTTTCAAAACTAAAGCGTCGCAAAGCTGGCGTGTCTTCTTCATCCAACAGCTTATAACTGGGAAGGCTGGCTAAATTATCAAATAGCTGACTAAATTCCGCAATTCCTTCCTCAAGTTCTTCATCCTCTGGACGCATGGGAATTAAGCCTTTTTCCAAAGGTTTCCAGTGAGGGAACTTTTGCCCCAAATATCGCTCACACATATCATGAAGAGCTTGCAGGGTGGTTAAAACAGTAGAATTAGATGCCACTGTCCCACTATTCCAATTAACACGAGGATTGCGCTCTTTTCGTTGTTCCAAAAGCGGATGAGTAACTGCAATTTTTCTCGCCACAATGGAAAACCCATCATCCTCATTTAGCTGTGCTAACTGACCTTTAGTCAATGGTGCAGCCATTAAGTTAACATGAACAAAGATAGACCTTACCCTTCGCCTAGCTTCGGTGCGAGTTTCCCCAGCCGCAACCGCACAGATAAATTCAATCCCAATTTTTTCTTTGGGTAAGCTTTGCAAGTAATCAAGGTCTACTTGGTACTGATCTCTCAAATCATCTAAGGTAATAAAGTTATCGTCAGCAGTTTTATCTTTTTTATAGCGCTGCAATTTGCGAGTTTTGATTAACTCCATCAACCCTTGTACACTCATGAGTCGATGCTGACCATCCAAGGCATAAATTGTCACATTATCTTCAGAAATATTCAGCAGACCAACTTTACCATCTTTATCTAAAGCGGTGAAATCAGTAGTAGATTTTAAGGCTATTCCCTGACTATCCCACTCAGCCGCTTTGGGATTATCCACCCAAGGTTGATTAATTACTACTAGCACAGGTGGGAATTTGTGACTTTTCCGCGCTGCTAAATACTGTACTAGGGGTGCTTGACGCGTCCAGTCAATGGGACGTTGCTGAATTTCATCAATGCTATCTGCGTCAATCTCGATGTTACGAGTTTCTGCATTGTACTTTTTTTCAAGTAAGGGTAAACCAGAGGCGAAATGAACACGACCAGCCAACCATTCCAAGGTAACAGAACCAACAAAAGCCTCAGTACCACCCATCTCGGTTTTTTGGACTAAAATCTGGTCTTTCTTCCCCATGAACTTCTCTAGCAGTAAGGCGAGTACCTGTTTATCCTTGTTTTCTCGTTCCAGATACTCTTGAGCGATGTCAGCAGTTTGATCTGATACATTCTTCTTCATATTAATTTTTAAAAACTAAATAGTGTTAGGATAGTCAAATTGTCTAAAAATTGAGTAAGAGTAGTAAGGTTTTTAAAAAAATTTTGCACCCACATAGGTAAATTTTGCCTGTATACCAGCTAATTCCATTCACTGGGATACTAAAAACCAAGTCACACCCATATTTAAAAATATAGAGAGATTATGACTACAGCACAACAACCAGAAAATAAAGTTCCGCAAACACGTACTGTAGCAGAGTTAGTGGACTATATCCAAGTTCTCACCACTGAAATACAAGAATTATATTGTTTAGACGAGATACCTTGGGTTATTGGTTATTCAGGTGGTAAGGACAGCACAGCGACCTTACAGCTTATCTGGAATGCAATACAGGAACTTCCAGCAGAAAAACGGATTAAACCAATTCATGTAATTACAACTGATACAGGTGTTGAGAATCCTTATGTTGCTACTTGGGTACGTAATTCATTAGAACAGATGAAAGTAGCGGCTCAAGAGCAAAAAATGCCCATAAAACCGCATTTATTGAAACCAGAGACTAAACAGAGTTACTGGGTAGGTTTGATGGGTAAAGGCTACCCAGCACCACGTCACAAATTCCGTTGGTGTACCGGAAGGTTGAAAATTGACCCTTCTAACCATTTCATTCGTGATGTTGTCCGGGCTAGCGGTGAAACAATTGTAGTCTTAGGAACTCGGAAAACCGAAAGTACTAATCGTGCTGCTATTATGGCCAAGCGTGAAATTGGTAGAGTCCGAGAGCGTCTTAGTCCTCATCCTAGTCTGGTTAACTCACTGCTTTATACTCCCATCGAAGATTGGCGTACTGATGAAGTTTGGCTGTATTTGATGCAATGGTCAAACCCTTGGGAATACAGCAACAAAGACTTATTTGCTATGTATCGAGGTGCAACAGCAGATAACGAATGTCCCTTAGTCGTTGATACTTCTACTCCTAGTTGTGGTAGCTCTCGTTTTGGATGCTGGGTCTGCACATTAGTTAATAGTGATAAGTCTATGCAAGCCATGATCCAAAATGACGAAGAGAAAGAATGGTTGCAACCTCTGATGGATATTCGTTTAGAAGAATTAAATATTGACCAAGACCGAAGTAAGCGAGACTTTCGCCGTATTTGGGGAGAAGTTCAACTATTTGAGCGTAACTTAGAAGGGGAAGTTTCTATTGAACCAATACCAGGACCCTACGTTAAATCTTGGCGAGAACATTTGTTAAGAAAGTTACTAGAAGCACAAACTAAAATCCGGCGTACAGCACCAGAAAATATGCGCGACATTAGGCTAATAAGTCCAGAAGAACTTAGCGAAATTCGCCGCATTTGGCTAGAAGAAAAGCATGAATTTGATGATAGTTTACCCCGGATTTATCAAGAAGTGACTGGTGAAGTTTTCCAAGACCCTCGTCCTGGTGCTGGCTATAGTCTACTGGGTAGCGATGAATGGGAAGTGCTAGAGGAAATTTGTGGCGATGATGCGATGCACTTAGAACTGATGTCTAAGCTGTTAGACACAGAACGCCAGTACAGGAAAAAAGGTCGTCGGGTGGGAATATATGAAAGTTTAGAGAAATGTTTTGTCACCAGTTCCCATTCGCCAGAAGAAGCGATTAAAAATGCTCATCTGAAACGCGATTTAAAAACAGCCATTGACCAAGGGGATGTGAAAAAGGTCAAGCAGTTGACTTTGGGCGACGCTGTGGATGAAGGTGACGACGCAATCGATCAACCGCCAAGTTGGGGAAGTATGAAGTTTAAAAAGAGTTAAGGAGAAATGAATATTGATTATAAAATACCGGGCGAATTCATTCGCTGGGTCTTCTGTATAATTCCACATTTTATTCGCCCGATATTCTTGACAAAACCGCACTAAGATAAATGATATTTCTCGAACTCGTATTACAAAACTTTGGACCTTACTGTGGTCGTCAAGTAATCAATCTTGACCCAAAAATTGATGAAGAAAATTCTTATCCCATTATTCTATTAGGTGGGATGAATGGTGGCGGTAAAACTACTCTGATGGATGCAATTCGCCTAGCATTATATGGTCATCGCGCCCAATGTTCCACTCGTGGAAACTTGAGTTATAACGATTTTCTCAACCAATGCGTTAATAGCCACAGTTCACCCACTGAAGATACTCGCATTGAATTGGTTTTTGAACATATTGAAAATGACCAACCAGTAAAATATAGAGTTGTCCGCCGTTGGACAAAAAACCCTAAAGATGGTAAAGACCACTTAGGAATTTTAGGTGAGGATGATACTTGGCCTTTAGAAGCTTTAGTTAATATTTGGGATGAGTATATAGAAAATCTCTTACCTTTAGGAATTTCTAATCTGTTTCTATTTGATGGTGAACAAGTTAAGGAACTCGCAGAACAAGAAACACCTCCATCGATTGTAGTTGATGCAATTCGCGGACTTTTAGGTTTAGAACTAGCTGAACGTTTAGGGGGTGATTTAGAAATCATCGTCAACCGCAAGCGCAAGGAAATTGCTGATACTCAAGACTTGGCTAATTTAGAAGAAATTGAACAAGAACTAAAGCTACAACAAGAGGAATATCAGGAAGTTGAAATTCAATTAAAGGAACTGAACCAGAATTTAGTAGCAGCAGAAAAAAAGCAGCAAGAAGCTGTGGATAATTTCATCTCTGAAGGTGGTAAAATTGCAGGCGATCGCACTTATTTAGAAAAACAAAAATCTCAACTAATTACGGAGTCAGAAAATACCCGTCAAGCCATGCGCGGATTAGCTGCTGACATTTTACCCTTAGCTTTAATTGAACCTTTGCTAAATGAAACTTATATCCAAGGACAAAAAGAATTTCGGACTCAACAAGCCAAGGTCGCATATAATTTATTATTAGAACGAAATCACCGCTTAATTGAATTAATTAAACAATTAACTATTGCTGATCAACAAGTAGAAAAAATTCAAGATTTTATTGACGAAGAAAATAATCTAATTAAGCAAGATACCACAGGGGAAGTTTGGCTATTATCTGATACGGAAACCCTGCATCATTTAGATAATATGATTCATCATTATTTACCCTATACCAAAAACGCTACTAAAAAGCAGCTAGAACTACACCAAAGTCAAGAAGAAGAAGTTATTACCCTAGAAAGACAAATTCAAACAGCCGCATCTCCAGAGGATTATCAAAGGTTGGTAGATGAATTGCAAGCAGCACAGAAAGAAGTGGCAGAAGTGCAAGCAGCTTGTGAAATAGCCAAGCGCGATTTAAACGAATTAGAAACTCAAATTCGGACTACTAAAAAAACCTTAGAAAAATATACAGAAACCAATATTGATCGCAAATATAACGAACATATTATTACGGCAACAGCTAAAGTTCAAGATACACTCAAACTTTTTCGGGAGAAACTGACTCTCCGCAAACTGAATAAACTAGAAGTTGAAGTTACAGAATGCTTCCGCTATCTGCTACACAAATCAGATTTAGTACATCGTGTCGCTATTCATACCGATAGCTTCAGCCTCTCCCTGTATGACTTTAATGGTAAACCAGTACCGAAACATCGACTTTCCGCCGGGGAAAAGCAACTTTTAGCGATCGCCTTTCTCTGGGGATTAGCGCGAGTCTCTGGACACCGCTTACCTGTAGCCATAGACACGCCTCTGGGGAGATTAGACTCATCCCACCGGGGAAACCTCGTAGAACGCTATTTTCCATCTGCTAGCCATCAAGTAATTTTATTATCTACTGATACTGAAATTGGTAAACACGAAGTAGAAACACTGAGAAATAATGAAGCGATCGCTCGTGAATATCTTCTCAAATACGACTCCTCAACTCGCCAAACTACAATCATAGAAAATAAATATTTTTGGTAATTCGTAGTTCGTAATTCGTAATTCGTAATTATTTGCCTTTGAGCTTTTTTGTTGAGGCTACTAAAATTTTACCAATTTCATTTGCTTCTTGTAGAAGTGATTGGAATTTTTTCGGCTCAACTAGCTCTGATTCAATTAATATTTCTAACCAGTATTGGGTTTCTCTTGTTTCTTTCAACGCAATTTCTAATTTGTGGATAAAATCTTTGTCAGATTGGGCGGACTGGGCTTCTCTGACGTTTGCACCAATGGAAGTACCAGAACGAAGCAGTTGTCTAGAAAGAGTTCGATACACTCCTGGTCGTTCATCTAAAAAACAACAAGCTTTAACAATTCGGATTGCAAAACTTTTTGTCCGGTCAGTAATATTACTATTAGTCACCATATTTGTGATGCTCACGATTTATAATGAATATTCATTCTATTTTTCCCAAAAAAAAGGAAGAACTCCCAATCAACTACGAATTACGAACTACGAATTACGAATTATCATGGAATCTCCCATCGAAAGAATTAAACTCTCTCAAACAGCTAAAGACCAACTGATTAAACTCAGACGGACTACAAAAATTGACCAATGGAACATTTTATGTCGTTGGGCATTTTGTCGTTCCCTCGCCGAAGCAACCGCACCCTCACCGGTACCAATTCCCCAAGATAGCAACGTGGAAATGACTTGGCGGGTATTTGGCGGCGAAATGTCCGATATCCTCCTCCTCGCTTTGAAACAACGCTGTCACAACGACGGCTACCCCATTGATAAAGACAGCCTCGTTACCCAATTTCGCCTGCACTTACATCGGGGAATTGGTTACTTAGCCGGTGATCCAAATATCAAGAAAATTGAAGATTTAATCCAACTGGCGCTCAAAGATTGAAAGGATATTAGTTAACTGTTAATCGTGCCAATTTTAGATTGAAAATTAAAAACCTGTTAATTCAGAATTTAAAATTAATCCAAAATCTAAAATCCAAAATCCAAAATCGATGGACTGTTAACTGATATGCCCGAATCTTTAGAAATCGAGCGTCATCGAGCTGCGATCGCTCGTAATGATATCTCTCGCCCCGTGCGTTTAGCAATAGAATGGGCAATCCTCAATCAGGAAACCTCATTCTTTGATTACGGCTGTGGCTACGGTGGTGATGTGCAGCGAGTCGGCAATTTAGGCTATAGCAGTGCTGGTTGGGACCCGTACTATTTTCCCCATGACACCATTACCTCCGCCGATGTGGTCAATTTGGGCTATGTCCTGAATGTCATTGAAGACCAAGAGGAACGCCGTCAAAGTCTCATCCATGCGTGGGAACTGACTCAGCAGGTGTTAATTGTGGCGGCACAAGTATTAATTAATGCTCCTAGTAAAGCACAACTAGCTTACAGCGATGGGATTGTCACGCGTCGCAACACGTTTCAGAAATATTATGAACAACAAGAACTAAAAACGTATATAGACGAAATTCTCAATGTCGATGCAGTACCTGTAGCATTAGGTGTGTATTTCGTCTTTCGTGATGAAGCTGCAAAAGAAAGTTTTAAAGCTATCCGCTTCTTTTCTAGCACTGCTACACCGAGAGTTCGTATCCCCAGCAAGCGCTTTGAGGACTACGAAGCACAACTGCAACCACTTATGGACTTTTTTGCCAAACGGGGCAGATTACCCGTTAAAGGCGAATTAGCGAACCAAACAGAATTATTGAGTGAATTTGGAAACTTCCGCCGGGCTTTTAATGTGGTGTTACAAGCTACTGATGAAGCCGAATGGGATGCGATCGCCTATCGTCGTTCTTTAGATATCCAAGTATATCTTGCCCTTAGCCACTTTGAGCAACGTCCGTCATGGCAAAAACTAGCGCCAGAAATGCGTCACGATATCAAAGCCTTTTTCGGTAACTATGCAGAAGCCTGTCAAGTCGCTGACCAAAAACTCTTCAGCTTAGGTGATCCCAAAGTTGTGCAAACAGCTTGTGAAAAAAGCAAAATTGGTAAACATACACGAGGCGCACTTTATGTTCATGTTTCGGCACTCGCAGCATTAGATCCCTTGTTACGAATTTATGAAAGCTGTGCTAGTCGTACTATTGGACGCGTAGATGGAGCGACATTAATTAAATACAACATTGAAAAACCGCAAATATCCTATTTGTTTTACCCAGATTTTGACAGTGATCCCCATCCAGCCTTAAAAGCCAGTATCACTATTGACTTAAAAAGTTTATACATAACTCACCGTGATTATGCAGAAAGAACTAATCCGCCAATTCTGCACCGCAAGGAAAATTTTGTCACTTCTAACTACCCCCGCTATGAGGAATTTGCTCAACTGACTCAACAGGAACAGCAACTAGGACTACTCAAGTCCAAAAGTGAAATTGGGACTCGTGCCGGTTGGGAAAAATGCCTGGCTGCAAACAAGGTAAAAATCACAGGTCATCAAGTTGAGCAAATTAAGGAAAATTAAGGAATTACTGATGCTATGAAGGCAACCTTGATGATTATCTCAGCAGGTTAAACCTGGGCAAATTTTTATGTTTGCGTAGAATAACACAGCAGCTATGGCAAGATGACTGCTATTCACAGATTGAGAGGAACCTGCACAACATGAAACCAGTGCGATCGCTACTGACAGTTTTCGGTAGCCGTAAGATGGCGGCTTTGACATTGATCGGTTTTTCCTCCGGTTTGCCATTGTTCTTAACCAGTAGAACTCTGCAAGCTTGGATGACTGTCGAAGGAGTGGATTTAACCGCCATTGGCTTATTAAGCCTTGTGGGTCTACCCTACTCGTTAAAATTTATCTGGTCGCCTTTAATAGACAGGTTTACCGTGCCAATTTTGGGTCGGCGGCGAGGCTGGTTAATTACACTGCAAATTGGGTTATTGATGGCGATCGCCCTCATGGCTTTCCAACAACCCAAACAAGCACTACAATTATTAGCGATTAACGCTGTGGCGATCGCCTTTTTAAGTGCCAGTCAAGACATTGCTGCTGATGCCTACCGCACCGACGTTCTCGAAGAATTAGAATTGGGAGCCGGTGCTGCTGTTTTTGTCTTAGGTTATCGCATCGCACTTTTATTCACAGGATCTTTAGCATTAATCCTCGCCGATATTTTACCTTGGTCATCAGTTTATCTATTAATGTCCTTGGGCATGGGGATTGGGATTATTGCCACCTTATTTGCCCCAGAACCCCAAGAAACTAGTCCACCAGAATCTTTAGCGGCGGCAGTAATTTTACCCTTTGGGGAATTTTTTCAGCGCCAGGGTGTAGTCCAAGGCATTTTAGTCCTGCTGTTTATCGTCCTGTATAAACTGGGCGATTCCTTTGTCAACAATATGTCTACACCCTTTTTGTTGCAAACTGGATTCACCCAAACCGATATCGGGGCAATTCAAGGCGGTATGGGGCTAATTGCTACCATTGTTGGCACGCTCTCAGGGGGCGTAATTTTGAGTAAAATTGGTCTAAATCGCTCACTTTGGCTATTTGGTGCTTTGCAAGCCGTCAGTAATTTAGCTTATTATGTTCTTGCCAACTTAGGTCAAAACTACCAAGCTCTAGTACTAACAATCAATATCGAAAACTTTTGTGGTGGGTTGGGAACAGCAGCCTTTGTGGCTTTTTTGATGAATATGTGTAACCAGCGCTTTTCTGCCACCCAATATGCTTTATTATCCAGTTTTATGGCTGTAAGTCGTGATATTCTAGTCGCGCCAGCTGGCAGTTTAGCAAAAAGCACAGGTTGGCCATTATTTTTCATTATTAGTATGGTTGCCGCTATTCCAGGACTACTCCTGTTACCATTCTTTGCCCCTTGGAACCCTAAACCAGTGGCAATATCCAGACCAGGACTTGAGGAAGACGACGAGGATTTATGGGGAACCAAGTAGTTATTATTGTCGGCACATTTATTCTCTTAATCACCGGCTTGTTACTCGGCTATGTTCTCTCACAGTTAGTTTTAGGGTTTCTAGCGTTTAACCTACTAACTGTCTTCGGAACATTCAGCCTAATTTTGATTTTTTGTACACTTTATTACGTTTTATTTTGGCAGCTACGCAGAGAACAATCACAGGTAGTACCAGCACACAGACCAGAACAGGCACAGACACAAATCACCGAGCAAATAGCCGATAACCATCTCAAAAACCAACTAATTGCTAAATTAGGCGGTGATGCTGCCGCAGCCGAGCGATTAATTGATCAGGCCAAGCTCAACTATCCGGGAATGCCAGAAACCTGGTATTGCGAGAGAGTCATTGATGACTTGGAACGCGATCAACGCTAAAATAAATCAAGAAAACTTCACAAATCTTCAGCTAGATTCTCATCCCAGAACCTAGCCGATTTCAATTAAACTATGACCATAATTCGTCAGTACATTGCTCCATTGGTGGCAGTGTTAATATTCTCATTAGCCCTCGTGGCAGTCAGCGCCCGCATCTTTTTACCCTCTGATATGGCAGCACCCGCACCCATTGAAGCAAATGGGGAAATAGGACAATGGGGAAATGGAGAGGAACAATTATTTGCCTTTGCACAGCCTCCACTGCTCTCATAGAAATGGAAACTGAGTTTGTCTGAGCAACTGCTACCGGGTTACTATATTCGTCGCGGTTCCACACTAGAGCGATCGCTACTAGTAAAGTTCATGCAGCGAACTTACCAGGATCTATTTCCCCAGCAAGATTTTGCCCATCTAGCGCAAACCGTCGAGCAGTATTTGTCTCAGGACACACCGTTGTGGTGGGTAGAGTTTTTGGATGAGGAAGATTCTCCCCAACCTCCCATTGCTTGTCTCTGGGTCGGAAATGCCATAGATCAAATACAAGGCGATCGCCATGCTCACATTTTTCTGCTCTATGTCGTCCCAGAACATCGGCGGCGGGGTGTGGGTACAGCTTTGATGAAGTATGTGGAAAATTGGGCAATTCAAAGAGGCGATCGCCAAATCGGCTTACAAGTTTGGCAATCTAACCCAGTCGCCTTAAATCTTTACAATCATCTAGGTTATCAAACCCAATCCCTATGGATGGTAAAATCACTGCATAGTCATAAATAAACTGATATAGGTGTACAATATCTGATATCTATCAGGTTTTTACCAATAGTTTCTTAATGGTAAAATCCCCCAGATTTATCTGTGGAATCAATCAAAAATCTAAAATTGTTTGACTTATTAGCACGGGGGGTGCAATTAAATCCCACTCGCGCCTTTAAATGAAATATGTATGACGAAGAAGACCTAAGCTTACTTGATGCCGAGGTGGATCTAGAAAGCCCCCTGGATAAAATAGAGCCGCTAACTGCTGAATCTGAAGTGGTAAAGCCCGATCCAGAAGTGATGCTAGCACTTTTGGAAGATCATCAACCCCAGCAACGGATGCTAGCGGCTCGTGCTTTTTGTGATATTGAAGATCCACGGGCTACACCCCATTTAATTCGCCTGTTAACTGATACCTGTCCCTTGGTGCGAGTCAGTGCAGCCTATGGCATTGGACGCAATCCCAGTCCAGAAGCAGTAGAACCGTTAATTGTGCAACTGAACAAAGATTGGAATGGCTATGTCCGTAAAGGTGTAGTTTGGGCATTAGGGAATTGTCGCGATCGCCGTTCTCTAGCACCTCTAGCAGATGCCTTAAGAACTGATATTTCCGCCGTGCGTTTATGGTCGGCTAGTGCCTTAGCCCAGATGGCAGACGTAGGTTATGAAGCCGTTGTGGGAGCCATCCCAGCCCTAATTGAAGCCTTAGTTCAAGATCCCGTCGCCGCAGTGCGGAGTAACTGCGCTTGGACAATTGGGCAATTATGCCGGGAATTGCCATCTAACATAGTTTATGCTACAGCCATCGATGCCCTGATTCAAGCCTTCGCCGAAGACCAAGATTTGGGAGTCCGGGAAGACGCTAAAGCCTCACTATTAGGCGTAGGTGATCCTCGTGGTTTACAGTTGATTGAAACCCTAGAACAAGAGGGATGGTTTTAACAGTTATCAGTTATCAGTTATCAGTCAAGAGACATGATTTGATCTCAATTCTCCCCTATAGGTGTTGATTACTGATAACTGTTGATTAATTTAAACTTGTTTATTTTCAGTCGCAGGCTTGACAACATTGAGTTCATAAGGTCTTTCAATGTCATCCTCACCCAAATACTCACCATTTTGAATTTCCAAAATAATCAACGGAATCTGTCCGGGGTTCTCTACCTTATGCAGAGTCGCTGCGGGAACAAAAGTTGATTCATTTCGATTTAGTAACTTTTCCTCTTCTCCACAAGTTACCTTAGCGACACCGGAGACTACAACCCAATGCTCATTACGGTGATAATGGATTTGTGCTTTAATCCCATGTCTAGGCTTGATTTCAACCCGACTGATTCTATAGCTTTCCCCCTCCTCTATCACCTCTACATTACCCCAGTATCTTGCACCTGAATGGTCAGAAGATTCAGGGATATTTGACTGAACATCATTCTCATTCTCAGACATAAATATATTTCTCAACTATTAGTAAATTACTACATTTATTTATACAGATAAGCGTCTTGTAGTCCACAAAAAATTCTCTAATTCAGCTGCTGGTAATGGACGACTGAATAAAAAACCTTGCATGGCATCACAATTATTTTCGCGTAAAAAAGATAGTTCAGATTCTGTTTCTACACCTTCAGCAATTACCTGCAAATTCAGATTGTGCGCCATTTCGATTAATGCCTTGCTAATGGCAGATTTTTGAGGATCTTGGTCCACATTGTGAATAAAATAACGGTCAATCTTTAATGTATTAATTGGTAAATTTTTCAGATAAATTAAAGAAGAATAACCAGTACCAAAATCATCAATAGCAATTCTGACCCCCAAATTTTGTAATTCGCTCATAGTAGCGATCGCCCCATGAGCATTTTGCATAATCATACTTTCCGTCAGTTCGAGTTCTAAATATTTTGGTTCTAAATCATTTATATGAATAAACTCAATAATTTTTTTGATAAAGTCTGGATGATTAAATTCAATTACTGATATATTTACAGCAATCCTCAAGGATATCCCGCCCATATTTTGCCAGCTTTTAATTTGTTTACAGACATTTTCTAATACCCATTGATCAATAGAAATAATTAAACCAGTAGACTCAGCCACTGGCATAAATTCCGCCGGAGAAACAGAACCCAATTCAGGACTCTCCCAACGCAATAAACTTTCCGCAGCAATTATTTTTCCTGAAGCAATATTAATAATAGGTTGATAATAAATTTCAAATTCGTGAAATCTTTTTTGGTGGATAACTCGGTGTAAGTTCATTTCTATCAACTGCATTTTCGGAGAAAATGTGTTAATAGCCGAGAGATTCGATAAAGATAAATACTTTTTTAAAGTAGCTTGTCTTTCTAAGCGATTCATAATCGCCTTTAAAAGTTCAGCGCGAGTAAATGGCTTAGTCAGATAATCATCTGCACCCATATCCATACCTTGGCGAAAATCAGCTTTAGCAGATTTAGCCGTCAAAAAAATAAATGGAATTGTTGCCGTTAAAGGTTCTTGACGCACTGCTGTTAGCACTCCGTAACCGTCAATTTCCGGCATCATCATATCGCACAAAATTAAGTCAGGCATCACAGATACAGCCAAATTTATGCCAATTTTGCCATTGGCAGCTGTAATCGTCTCAAAATTCTCAGCCTCTAATAAATCTAATAAGTTCTCACGCACTGATTCTTCATCTTCAATCACTAAAATTTTAGTCATTTGTTACCTTAGTATTTATATGGTTATTTAATGGCAATTTAACAGTAAATACTGTACCAATTCCCTGTGTACTGGTGACAGAAATTTCACCTTGGTGTAAATCTACACAAGTTTTCACAATCGCCAATCCTAATCCAGTTCCGAGAATATTGCCGACATTCCTCGCACGATGGAAAGATTCAAACAAGCGTGGTTGGTCTTCTTCTGGAATGCCAATTCCTTGATCCTGAATTTGAAATATGGCTTGCTCATTATCACAAGCAAGACTAAACTCAATGGTGCTGTCATTTCGGGAATATTTGAGGGCATTTGAAAGTAAGTTATTCAGAATATGTCCTAGCAACTTATCATCCATACAGCATGACAAAGATTTATGTTGACTTGTAAAATAAATTACGCACATAGCATCTTGATTCACTTGTGCTTCTGACAGCAAATAACGGCAGTATTCCACCAAATCAAAGCACTTTGGACTATACTCTAGTTTTCCTGCTTCCGCCTTGCCAATCACCAACACATCATTTAACATTTCTGTCATTCGCTTCACAGCAGTTTGAATGCGATGCAAGTGAGTCAGTTGTTTTGCTTCTGTCCATTGGTGGCGGTAATGTTCTAGTAATTCCGACGAAGAAAGGATAGTACTCAAAGGCGTGCGAAATTCATGGGAAGTCATGGAAACAAAACGGGATTTGAGTTCGTTAAGTTCCTTTTCTGTCTCTAATGCTACTTTCAGTTCTTGTTCTAATTGCTTACGTTCTGTGATATCTGCCAAGTAACCGACCAATTCTAATGGATTACCAGCTTGATCCCGCATGAGTTGGCCTTTGTCATATAGCCAACGATAAGTGCCGTCTTTATGTAAAAAGCGATATTCAAGACTGTAATGTGGTTTCTTTACTACCTGAGCCATTTCCGCCAAGACATCTGGTAAATCTTCTGGGTGGATACGAGTAGTCCAAAAGCTAGAATTTTCGATAATTTCCCACGCTTCATATCCCGTCATGGCAGTGACATTTTCACTGATAAAAGTACTACCCAAAGACCCGGTAGTTGTAGTGGTATAGATGACAGCTGGACTGGAAGAAAGTAGATATTGTAGCCGTTCTTGGCTCACAAGTAGAGCTGTTTCTGCCTGCTTGCGCTCAGTGATATTGGTTTGGATGGTGATGTAGTGGGTGAGTTTGCCCGCAACGTCATAAACTGGGGAAATATTTAACTCGCTCCACAATAGGCTGCCATCTTTACGGTAATTGCGTAAAGTCACAGTGCAGTCTTTTCCTGCTTGCATAGTAGCAGAGAGTTCTTCTATCTCAGATTGATTGAGATCATTACCTTGGAATGAACAAAAATTTCTGCCGATTACCTCTGCGGCACTATAGCCAGTCAAGCGCTCAAAAGCCGGATTAACATAGATAATCGGCCTATTGGGAAGACTGGCATCAGTAATAATAATGCCATTACTACTAGCAGCGATCGCACGATTACGTAATCTTAAACCTTCTTCTGTGCGCTTCCGTTGAGTAATATCTGTATGAATGCAGATTGTACCCAGACTTTTACCCGTGGCATCTTTAATGGCATCAGAACGCACGTAAACTTGAACAAGACGACCACTACAGGCTCGAAAGGTGACTTCACCACGCCAAGACTGATGCTTGGCAACAGCAGCGCGAATTTTTTCATAAATTGCTGGATGCTCGAAGATCACTCTACATCCCCCAGCGACCTGTAATTCCTCTAAGGTGTACTCATACTGTTCGATAAACGCCGGATTAACGTAGATAGAAGCACCCGTAATATCTCCAATCACTATGGCATCACTGATGCTTTCTATGGCTTTGCCAAAGCGTAGTAGTGATTCTTCTGCTAACTTGCGTTGTGTAATATCAGTAGAAATACCACCCACAGCATAGGTCACGCCATGAGCATCTTTTAAAGGAAACTTGATAGACAAGTAAGTGTGTAAACCATCCTCTTGAGGAACGACTTCTTCTGTTTCTATAGCCACACCATCGGCAATGACTTGACGGTTATTGACGGCAAACTCATCGGCAATATGAGCCGGCCAAAGTTCATGCACATTTTTGCCCAAGATTTGGTCTTGAGTCAGGTTTAATAGCTGTTCATACTTGCGGTTGCCTAGTAGGTTTTTACCATCAGGATCGATTACATAAATCACCGCCGGAGAGTTATATAAAATTGCCTGTAGCTGTTGTTGTGTTTCCCGCAGAGTAATTTCTGTGGATACACGATCATCAATATCAGTATTAGTACCGAACCAGTTGACAATTCTACCTTGTTGATCACGCATAGGCAAAGCCCGGATTAAATGCCAGCGATAGGTTTGATCACTGCCTCGGAGGCAACGAAATTCAGCTTCATGAGGTGTACCCATCCTCAGAGATTGCTGCCAGCCAGACAAAGTATCTGGTAAATCATCAGGATGTATCCCATCCTGCCATCCCACCCCTAGAATTTGTGCAGAACTGCACATAAAGTAGTCAACAACGCGTTGATTTACATACTCAAGCTCACCGTTAGCATTAGCAATCCATACTTGTTGCGGGATGGATTCAGCCAAAAAGCGAAAGCGTTCTTCACTCTCATGGCGTTCGGTAATTTCTGATACTAGCTGCTGATTGACTTGAGTTAAAGCAATAGTTCGTTCTGATACACGCATTTCTAGCTCTTGGTTGACCTGAGTCAGAGCCGCTTGTGCTTCTTTGATTTCGGTAATATCTTCAGCAATCCCCGCAAAACGGTAAAGTTCTCCTTTTTCATTGTTAACAGGAAAGGTTTTGGCAGAAATCCAACGCATTTCGCCGCTAGTCCGGACAATGGGAAATTCGGCGGTGAAATTCTGGCCTGATAATAAACCATCTAAAATACCTCTGTAGTGATCTCGATCTAAGGGATGAATAGAATCAAGCAGATTTTCTCGGAAATTTTCGTAAAGGCGATCGCGACTTCTGCCCCAAATTTGTTCGTAAGCTGGGCTAATATAATATAATTTCTCCTCATAAGCATCTCGCACAAAAAAGACTTGCGGAATATTTTCTGTTACTTGCCGAAATAGCTCTTCATTCCACCGAATCGCCGCTTCATTACTTTTTTGCGTACTTATATTTCTCTGTACAGATACAAAATGAGTGCTTTTTCCTTCTTGATCTATGATTGGGACTACGTTCACCTCCACCCAGTATGTAGAACCATCTTTATGGTAGTTAATAAATTCTGTCCTGATTGGCAAACCGCTTTGAAGTGCAGTCCGCATTTTCTTGAGTTGAGTCCGAGAAGTTAGCTCACCCTGTAGAATACGCGGTGTTTTGCCAATCACTTCCCCAGGGGAGTAGCCAGTCATCTTGGTAAAGCCTGGATTGACATAAACTATTCGCGGGCCAAATGGTTCATCTAAGACATCAGCGGCAGTAATCAAAATAGCATCATTGGCATTTACCACTGCTGACTCTAGCAAACGCAATCTTTCGACTGGGGTTTGTGAATATTCACCTTGAGTTTCCTCGGCTGGTTTTGCTAGGGCTTGACAAACACTTGCTGGAGTTATTGTCCCAACAAGTTGACCATGATCATCTATAACTGGCAAAATATCTAATTGATGCTGGTGCAACAGTGAAAGTACCGTTGCCATACTCTCAAATTCCGCAAGTTTGAGGGTAATTTCTACAGCCTGCATAACTTCAGAAATTGGAGTTGTTTTTAAGTCCACCCCTGAAGCTAAAAGCTGCACCACATCTTTGGGTATCAACCATCCAACTACCTGTGATCCTGACAAAACCAAGATACTCACGCCATGATTGGCCATCAAAAATACTGCGTCTGATACTGATGTTTCTGGATTTACTCTGAGTGGATCAAAGTCAATGATTGACTTTAAACATCGTAGGTGGGAAAGCTGAGGTGAAGCTTGCATAGATGATGATGGCGATGATCAAAAAAGAATTACAGATGATATGTGCTATCTAAACCAGAACTACTTCAGAAATACAAGTATTTATTAATTCTTCAATACCAGAAACTGGAAATATTTCTGTATTGAGTTTCTCAGCTACTTCTGCAACACTCATATCATCTAAAAATACCAATTCGCCATTTTTTAGCATGACTTTTGGCAGCAAAATTCCATCACCCAAATCTTTTCCTGGGAGATTTAAAAGTAAATCATGACCTGTAATTAACCCAGTCACACTAATATTTTGTCCCCAGTAATCACTAGATAAAGCCTGCATATTGACTTCTAAATTCTCCACAGCATTCAAACGTGCCAAAATCGGTTGAAATGCTTGTTCTACGGCATTACCAACTACCCAAGTTAATTTTTTGGGATGGTGAAGCTTTGGTGGTAATAATTCGGCAGATGTAGATGCAAATTGCTTAATAAATAACCGAATTGAACCCACACCGTTATCAATTTGTGGATATTCTTCATATTCCGCTTCGCTGGGCAATTCTTCACCTGCAATCAAAAACCACTCATCGGCTAACCAAGCAAAGCCGGAACTGAATTGTTGACGAAATTGCTGTGAGATGGTTTGCACTTGGGAAATTACTTCTTGAGCTTTTTCCTTGGTTACGGGGATCAGTTCGTCTGCTTCTGGGCGAAACCGCGTTAAGCCCACTGGGACAACTGCTACTGATGCCACAGCAGGTATTTCACCACGATGAAAAAACGCTAAATCTTTGAGGGTTTTTTCCAGGTGTTGACCATCGTTTATACCAGGACAAACGACTACTTGGGCATGAATTTGTAGTCTTCGGTCTTGGAACCATTTAATTTGTTCTAAAATTTGTCCTGCACGCTGATTTTTCAGGAGTCTAATTCTGATTTCGTGTTCCGTCGCATGAACAGAAACAAACAAGGGAGACAGGCGCATTTGTTCAATACGTTGCCATTCTTTTTCTGACAAATTGGTCAGAGTTAAGTAGGAACCATATAAAAAACTGAGACGGTAATCGTCGTCTTTTAAATACAAGCTGGAACGCTTACCTGGTGGTTGCTGGTCAATAAAGCAAAATGGACAACGGTTATTGCATTGAATTAACCCATCAAATAGGGCGGTGGCAAATTCTAACCCCAGGTCTTCGTCGTAATCTTTTTCAATTTCAAGATGATGAGTTTTCCCTGTTGCGTCTAAAACTTCTAGTTCGAGAACTTCATCAGCACATAAAAATTGATAATCAATTAAATCACGGGGTTGTGTGCCATTGATAGCAACTATGGCATCCCCCGTGTCAAAGCCAATTTCTGCGGCTATAGAATCGGGTAATACTTTGGTGATTTGGGCAGGACGGATGGTAGGCATGATGTGGGGAGTGGGGAGTGGGGAAGAGG